>CAYSQV010000028.1:0-11376 GCA_964433295.1 uncultured Nitratifractor sp.
CAACGAGAGCGCCTGTCTTGCCCTGAAAAAAGAGCCGGTTCCTGATGCCGCGATCGATCGGATCTACGACCACACGAAGGTCTTGAGTGCCGGAGAGCATACTGCGCACAAAGTGACCCGCCGGGGCGATGAGTCCGAAAAAGAGGATCTCCAGAAGAAGGTGCTGGAGGATCTAGACAAATTTCGTGGCGGAGACAAACAATGTACCATCTGTGCCGATCTGTGTCCGTTCCATCCCGACCCCTCCACGGCCATTGGCATGGTGGCAAAAAACGGCGGCTATCTCCCCGAGATCCGCGAAGCGTGTGTCGGATGCGGTGCATGTGTCGAGCTGTGCCCGACCCAGGTGCTTGAGATCGTACCCCGTGCCACTTACGATGACATCTATAACAAAGGAAAAAAGAATGCATAAGCTACCGTTTATTCTTCCCCTTGCCGGGGCATTGATTTTGGGAGGGTGCAGCGGTTCAAGCGGTGCAAAGCAGACGGAAGACCCCGCCGCTTCCGGAAAAGCTGCCGCGATCAAGGTCACAACCGATGCCGTTGATACCCATGTAAAAAAGGAGAAATCCAAAGAGAACAGCGGACAGTTCTACTATTCGTACAACAAAGAAAAAAACACAACCTACAACAGCGAAGAGACCAAGACCCGTACGACCATTGATGCCTATCTGAACATCAAATCTCCCTACGAACGTGTCCGCATCACCATGATGATCCAGCGTCTGAGCAAGGATTATGTCATCAAGTGTTCTCCGTGCCATGATGACTACGCCAACGGCGTAATCGGCCCTTCGCTGCTGGGCAAGGATGGTGACTATATCTACGGGAAGATCATGGAATTTAAAACCGGGAAAAAGGACAATGTCCTTATGAAAGAGCTGATCGCCGGGATTGATGATGCCAAACTCAAAGAGATGGCCGATGAGATCGCAAATTTCAATAAAGAAATACTGAAAATGAGGAGAGGAAAATGAAACATATTGTCGCATTGATTACAATAGGATTGGCCATCTGGGCTTCGGTCTATATGGCTCAGCTGGACAGGGAGATTGACAAGCTGGGAAGCATCTCCCGGATCATCAAAAGCACGGCGATGGAGGATACAAAACTCGAGGGACAGAAGGTCAAAGCCAAAACGCCGACCAAGAGTGTCAAAACCTCCTCCTCTGCCAGCCAAAGCAAAGAGATGGAAGAGAAACTTCAGGCTCTCAAGGAGCGTGCCGGCAACCTGGCAGCGTTTTCGGTCAGCCCTCTGTACAAAAAGCAGTGCGCTTCCTGCCACGGCAACATTGGCGAAGGGATTATCGGCCCCAAACTGATCGGACGGGACAAAGAGTACATTTTGGTCAACCTCAAAGCATTCAAAGCCGGGACACGCAAGAACTATGTCATGTACGGATTGCTCAGTCGACTGGATGATGCCCAACTCGATGAGCTGGCTACGGAGATTGGAACATTCCAGCAAAAACTGGATGAGGCAAGCAAAAAATAAACCCCCAAGGAGGGCGTGATGGATCGGTACAATGATTCGATACGCGATATACTCAATGCGTCGCTCTGGTCGACGCTCTATTATACAAACAAAAACGGAAAAAAACGGCCGACGATTCGCGCATGGCGGTGGATGAGCATTTTGCTGATCAATTTGGCATTCTTCCTCTCATTTCATGTTGATCTTCAGCTGTTAGAGGGGACGCTTAACGGCTCCAGACTTCTTGGATTTCATCTGATCGATCCCTTTACAGGATTGGAAATATGGGCGGCTGAGCATCACATCCATACCAATGTCATCATCGGGACGGCGACCCTGATTGCGTTTTATTTTCTCTTTGGAGGCAAAGCCTATTGTTCGTGGGTCTGCCCTTATGGATTGCTCAGTGAGATCGGGGAGTATTTTCATCTTAAGCTGGTGCGCAAGAAGATCATCAAGGAACACAAGTTTGATCCCCGGTATCGCTTTGTATTCTGGATCGTTTTTCTGATCATGGCGGCCGTGGACGGGTACCTGGTCTTTGAGGTGATCAACCCCATCGGGATCATCAGCCGTTTCGTCACCTACGGATGGACGCTGGCGGTCGTGTGGGTCCTGATCATTCTGGCGTTTGAAATTTTCTACTCCCGCCGGGCGTGGTGTACCTATGTCTGTCCGGTGGGAACCACCTACAACCTGCTGGGCTGGATCAGCATGACCAAGCCCAAATGGGACATGAACAAGTGTGACCATTGCGGCGCCTGCCTGGTCGCCTGCCCGGAAGATCATGTGTTGGAGTTCATCAAGCCCAAGCACGACAAAGAGCGCAAAGAGAAAGGGATTGATCAGCAACTGGTGGTCAACGGAGACTGTACGCTCTGCGGGCGCTGCATGGATGTGTGCCATACCGATGCGTATAACTACGATTTCCGTCTGAAGGATCTGATCTAATGGCTGTGGTAGAGATACACGATGTCTCCAAAAGTTTCATGGGAGTCAAAGTCCTTGATGAGGTGAGCATGGAGATTACCCAGGGGGATCGCATTGCCATGATGGGACCCAACGGTGCCGGCAAGACAACCCTTGTGCGGGCGATACTCGGCTTTTATCGGATTGACAGCGGCTCCATTCGTGTCGATGGATTCGATCCGATGAAGGAACGGGTCAAGGTGCTGGAAAATGTCAGTTTCATCCCCCAGACACCCCCGCCGGTACGTTTGAGCATCGATGAATTGATCAGTTATGTTGAACGCAGCAGCGGTACCAGACGCGAAGAGATTTTGGCCGAAGCCTCCCGGATGGATCTGGATCTCATGGCCCATTTGAAAAAACCGTTTTTCAAACTCAGCGGCGGGATGAAACAGAAACTTCTGATCGCGATCGCACTTTCCAAGCAGAGCGATTTGTTGGTATTTGATGAGCCGACCGCCAACCTCGATCCCAAAGGACGTGAGCAGTTCTATCGTCTGCTTGAAGAGGTGGAGGGGAAGGTTTCCACACTCTTTATCACCCACCGGCTCGACGAGATACGGCCGCTGGTCAACCGTCAGATATACATGGATCTGGGGAAGGTGGTGGACGATGAGGCGGTTTAGCGCGCTGCTCTTCTGGGCCCTGCTGCTGGCAGTGAGCCTGGGAGGATGCAGCAAAAAGAGCTACGACAATGAAGCGGCCAAAATGCACTGGGACCGTGACATGTGCGAACGGTGCAAGATGGCGGTCAGTGAGCGCAAATACGCTGTGCAGGCGATCGATCCCAAGACCCACAAGGTCTACAAGTTCGACGACATCGGCTGTACGGTGCTGTGGTTCGATGAAGAGCGGATCCCCTGGAAGGATCAGGCAAAGATATGGATCACCGATGCCAAAACCGGTGAGTGGATCGATGCGCGTACCGCCAAATACACCGACGATTCGATCACCCCGATGGCGTACGGTTTTTCCGCCTACAGCGACAAGACCTTCCCCAAAGGCCATGTGGCACGGGACTACGATTATGTGATCCAAAAGATCTTTGAGATCGAAAAACTCAACAACGAAAGGCTTAAAGCCCAGCAGACAGGAGTCTCCAAGTGAAAAATCTCTTCTTGATCGCCTATCTTGATATCCGTGAGTCTCTGCGTTCGAAATGGTTTTATGTCTACGCACTGGTCTTTGGCGGCTTGATGGGGCTGTTCTTCGTGACCGGAGTATCCGATTCGGTGGTGATGGGCTTTACGGGACTGAGCCGGATGATGCTGATCTTTATTCAGGTGACGATCATCATCCTGCCGATCTTTATTCTCATTACCACGGTCAAATCGATCTCAGGGGATCGTGAATCCAATGTGCTTGAATACATGCTCTCCTTTCCGGTGAGCCTGCGGGACTACTACTGGGGCAAGATGCTGGGGCGTTTTATTACCGTTTTTACCCCGGTTTTTTTCGCGCTGATACTTGGGGTGGTGTTTGGATTGTTTCACGGCGGGGATATGCCGTGGCGGATGATCGGACTCTACAGCGTGCTGCTTTTTTCAATGAGCTTTGTGTTTCTGGGGATCGCGTTTTGGCTTTCGACGATCGTCAAAAGCAGTGACATCGCCCTGGGAGGGGCGTTTGTGATCTGGATCGTGCTCTTGGCGTTTATCGATATTGCTCTGATGGGGCTGATGCTCCAAAACCGCCTTGATGACAACGTGATCGTTACCATTGCCATGCTCAACCCCATCGAAGTATTCCGGATCGGGGCCATCTCGCTGTTTGATCCGGAGTTGACGGTGATCGGCCCGGTGGCGTATTATCTGCTCGATACCCTGGGTGCCGTGTGGCTGATGGTCTATTCGGCGGTTTATCCGATCGCACTTGGTGCGCTGTTTGCCTTTTTGGGCTATACTGCCTTCAGGAAAAAAGATCTACTCTAAAGGAGCTTGTATGCCAAAAATTCTACGACTCTTTCTTCTTGCTGTCGGAATCGCTGCAGCACAGAACAATGCAACGGTAACCCCTTTTAAGGGCACGATCCAAAAGCCGGCCGTTGAGAAGCCTCTGCTCGATCCGGCCTACAATATGCCCATCGATATGAAATCAAAACTCCTGTGTGAAGCGACGCTCAAAAACGGCAAGACGGCCTATTTCATCTCAGTCAAGTCCATGATGATGGTCTATCTTCATCAAGACTATTTTCTGAAGCGGAAATTGATCGAAGATCGTCTCGACAAACTGTATGTTCACGATTATCTCAGTGGCGAAAAGATCGAGGCCCCCAAAGCAGTCTATGTTTTCGGCAGCCGTGTTATCGGACCGCATGGGGACGATCTGATCCCGTTGGCCAATGAAGAAAAAGCCAAGCTCTTTGAACTCAAATACGGGGGACACAAGATTCTCCCCTACACGCGAATCGACCAGGGGCTGATTCGGTATTTGGATATGTGAGGCGCTAAAAACGTGAACTGCTTCACGTTTTTAGCGCCGCAAGCCGATCCGTTTATGCAAAAGCGAAGCGTTGCATAGGAGACGGCCGGGAGCGCACGTTAAGCGAACGATGCCCCACTGCCGAAAGTTGTCAAAGGGAAGGCAGTCGGAACGGAGAGAAGCCGCACAGGTTGATACATTACAGAAAGGAACTTATCATGAAACACTCAGAACCGAGAAATGAAGAGATTGAACTGCGAAACAACGTCTACATCGAGAGCGACACCGACCCCAAAGGGATCATCACCTACGCCAACGACTATTTTGCCGAGATATCCGGTTACGCCCCCGAGGAGCTTATCGGCCAGCCGCACAATATCGTCCGGCATCCCGATATGCCCAGAATCCTGTTTAAGATTCTCTGGGATCGTCTGAAGGCCGGTGAAAACTTTGTCGCGGCGGTCAAAAACCTTGCCAAAGACGGCCGTTACTACTGGGTTTTTACCGATTTTGAGACGGTCAGAGATGAGACCGGAAAGACCGTCGGGTACAAAGCCATCCGCAAAAAGATCTCCCACCACGTCACCGATCTGCTCGATCCGCTCTACAAAAAGCTTGTTGAGATCGAAAAAGAGGGGGGGATGGAAGCCAGCGAACACTATCTCAATGCCTTCCTCAAAGAGCACGGAGATGACATAACAGTGGACAACCTGCTGGAGAACATTCAGCGACTCTACTGAGCCGGGATCATTTTTGGGCTTCAAGCCTAACTTTGCTATACTCTTTTTATGCAATTTAGTGATTATCTGAAACAGTGCCGTACACACAATGACCTGACACAGGAAGGGCTGGTCGAAGCACTCTACCTGGCCGATATTGACCGTTTTGGCGGTCTGGATACAACGACACTGAGCAAGTGGGAACGGGGAGTGACCCAGCCGCGGCTCTCACGCCAGGTAGCCATCATCCGTTATTTTCAGGCACGAATGGGGATGGCGGTTCCCTGTTTTGAATCCCTTCCGGAAGAGGAGGTCGAAAAAAACATCTGTGTGACCGGGATGGAAAACATTATCCGTGACAGCAAAAGCAAAAAACTGATCCTTGATTTCCCTTCGGCCATGATGGCGATTGACGATGTGAGCACCTATGAACTGCGGGGGACGGAGAGCCTGGACAAGGCCACACGCCTCAATGCGTATCTCGACAAAAATTTCAACCAAAACTATACCCAACTCTCTCCGGAGGATTTCAAACGCTGGGCGTTGATGCCGGGCAACTTTTTTTTGGTGGCGGAGTTTGTCGATGAGATCGTCGGATTGTTGTTTGTGCTCAAGCTGACTCCTGAAGCGTTTGAGAAGGTCACGAACGGAATTCTCAGGGAACGGGAGCTGAGGGCGGGCGATTTTGCTCAACCGCACGAAGAGGGCTCAAGCTACATCGTTTCGTTCTTTGCGATGAATGAGCGGGTGGCATCGATGTTGTTTGTGCGCTTCTATGCGCATGCGATCGCCCATCAGGCGACCCTGTCTTCTGTCGGTGTCGCGACCATGATGGAGGATGCCAAAGGGCTGATCGCCAATCTTGAGCTCCCCCTCTACCATGAAATGTCTGTTGCTCAGGGGAGTGTACTGCAGTTTTTTCGTGCAAAGCTGGAAGATTTTTTGGCGACTGAGCGGGTGGTACGTATGATTCTGACCCGTCAGGACTGCCCGACGGAGTAGCGGCTACGTCTGGAGCAGGGCATTTGTCTCTTCGGCGGTCAAGGGTTGGTGATAGAGATACCCCTGGATCAAATGGCACCCGTACGCAAACAGCGCATCGCGTTGCTGTTCGGTTTCGACCCCTTCGGCGATCACCGTCAATCCCAGACTCTCCGCGATGGCAATGACGGCTTTGACGATGGCGGCATCTTCTTGATTGTCGGGAATATCAAGGATGAACGATCGGTCGATCTTGAGCTTGTCCACTGGGAGGGTTTTGAGATACGACAAGGACGAATATCCGGTACCGAAATCGTCGATGGCAATGCTGATGCCCAGATTACGAATGGCTATAAGGGTATCGACTGCACCGTATTCGTTGTGCATGATGTGGCTTTCGGTGATCTCGAATTCAAGCCATTCGGGTCGGCAAGCGGTCTGGACAAGCATCTGGCGAACCACGTCGACGAAATCCCGCTCCTGGAGTTGCTTGACCGAGAGATTGAGAGACAAGCGGCCAAAATCGTACCCGGCGTCGTGCCAGGCTTTGGTCTGTTCCATGCCGATGCGCATCACTTTTTGATCGAGTGCAACGATCAGGCCGGACTCTTCGGCCAGGGGGATGAATTTGGCGGGAGAGATGAGCCCCAGCTCTTTGTGTTCCCATCGTACCAGAGCTTCCATCCCGACGATCCTGCCGGTACGGGCATCAACCTGAGGCTGATAGTGGACGATAAACTCCTCGTTGCGTAAGCCGCAGCGGATACCGGTCTCCATCTGCACGCGCTCAAACGCTATGTCGGTCATGTCCGATGAGTAGAACTGATAGATATTCCGACCGCGTTCTTTGGCTCGATACATAGCGGTATCGGCGTATTTGACCAGGTCCTGCGGGATGAGGGTGTCTTTGCGATAGATGCTGATGCCGATGCTGCAGGAGACAAACATGGTTTTTTGGTCGATAATGATCGGGTCGGAAAGGCACTCGATGATATGCCGGGCCATCGCTTCGATGTTCTCTTCGCTGTCAAAATTTTCGATCAGCACCACAAATTCATCTCCGCCGAAACGTGCCAGCATGTCCTCTTTGCGTACGCATTTCTGAATGCGGGAGGCAGCGATCATGATCACCTGGTCCCCGACATTATGCCCAAAGGAGTCGTTGATGTTTTTGAAATGATCCAGATCGATAAAAAGTGCCGCCAGGCGATTGTGGGAATGTTCCGAACGTTCGACAGCGGCATGGAGATCCTTTTTGAGTTTGACGCGATTGGGCAGACCGGTTAGATGGTCATGGTGTGCCTGGTAGGATAGGCGCTCTTTTTGTTCTTGAAGCGTTTGGGTGCGTTCGAGAGTCTTTTGTTGGACTTTGTGTTCCAGTTCACTGTTGGCTTTGTAAAGAAGCCGGGCAAAGTGTTGCAGACGATCCTCATACAGACGCAAAAAAAATACCGACATAAAAATGGGGACATAGCTATACAGTGTGATCAGGGTATGTTTGAATCCGAAATGGACATCAAACCACGCGATTCCCCCCATAAAGAACAGGGCGGCCATCATCGCCACCCGAAAGCCCAATACAAAAAAGATGGGGATCACCAGGGCCGTAAACCAGGCGTTGACCTTGAATTCACCCCCTTCAATATAGTAAGAGTACATGATCAAAAATCCAAAAAGCGAGAGGACGACATACGCAGGGAGGATGTACCGTCCTTTGCCGGTCAGCCGCAACCAGACGATCATCAACAACGCAATACCCGAGACCGTAAAATCGATCCAGCCCTGAAGAGGAAAACCGGTCAACAAACGGAAAGTCCCCAGCAGCAAAAGGACCACGACAATGGCGCCGAGCATGCCGTTAAACAGAACGTAGCGTGTCTTGAGTTCGTATTGGCTATCTTCAAACGTATAGCCGCTGCTGAGAAAATTGTCGAGTGTCATTGTGATCTCCTTGGTCTCTTTTCCCTTGATGTGGGCAAGGCAGGATCCATTGTAGAAGATGAAACACAATAGTATAAGGGCATTTTGAAAGGAGAGAGTGAAAGAGAAATGCCAAGAGAGCCCCGGCATCGGGAAGGATGGGGGCGGCTTAGTGTCGGAGCAACAGTGCGTGCATCCCTTTTTCGATGATGAGCACAGCAAACCCTACGACCAGCCCCACCGCCAATTCGCCCAAAAGCAGCGGCCAGTGGGCAACTGTATGGTGGATCGCCTCGATGTTGTGCACAAAGATCCCGCCACCGACAAGCAGCATAGCGATCACTCCTACGATAGAGAGAAGCTTGACGATACGGGGGAGGGCAGCGACAAGGATCTGTCCAATGCGTGCCATAATGCTCCCCTTGCGGCTGCGGTGAATGATCCCCATGCCTATGTCATCCAGACGGACAAGAAGCGTGACGATACCGTAGACTCCGATTGTAGCCAAAAGTGCGACGATGCTTACGGCAATGATCTGTTGCACGAGCGGCTGGCCGGTGACGGTACCCAGAGCGATCACGATGATTTCGATCGAGAGGATAAAATCGGTGCGCACCGCTGAAGCAATTTTGTCTTTTTCTTCCGCAAGAATCTCTTCGGGAGTTTGGGGTGCAGTGTGAGGGTCTTCTTTATGGTTGTTGTGGCCGGTGATCCATCCCCAGACAGCTTCAGCCCCCTCAAAACCCAGATAGGTCGCGCCCAGCAGCAGGATCGGAGTGATCAGCCACGGCGCATAGGCACTCAGCAGGAAGGCTATAGGCAGGATGATGAGTTTGTTGCGCAGGGAGCCTTTGGTGATGGCCCAGAGTACAGGGATCTCACGGCTGGCGCTAAATCCGGCCGCTTTTTCGGCATTGACCGCCAGATCGTCGCCGAGCACTCCGGCGGTGTTTTTGGCCGCGACCTTGGTCATGGTGGCACTGCTCTCCAACATCGAAGCGATATCATCAAGCAGAGCGAAAAATCCACCGGTCATAAGGAGCCTTTTTGGGTAATTATACCATGAGTATGTTTTGGCTTTTATCTTGCCCGCAATGTCACCCTAAAACGATCCGAAATCTTCACCGTGGTCTCATATTTTAGTCGGGTTCTTGCGTCGAGACCTACCGCTCCATCAGCCAGTTCACTACCCGGGCGGTTGTGTAGACCGTCCCTTCTGTATCCCGTACCACGACCCCAAAGGTCAATCGTCCCCGTTTCGTTTCGGTCAATGTCGCCACCGCATAAATATAATCAAGACCATACGGAATGGGCTTGAGGTATTTGGACTCCATAGTGCGTGTCCAGCTGGGGGTGGCAATGAGCATACTGAGTGGTCCCACCGCGTTATCAACAGCCGCCATGATCATGCCGCCTTGCATCGTGGAGAAGGGGTTGAGCCATTCGTGCAGGACGGGCATACGAGCCGTCAGGGACGGTGTTTCCGGATCGTAAGCGATGATGTCACATTGCATCGCACCAAAGATTGGCGGCGGCATAATAAACTCTGCCATCCTTTCGCCATAGATTTCCGTGTAGAGCCGGACGATGTCGATGGGGGGCAAGGTGGCTTCGAAGGCGGCTTTGTTTTTGGTCATGACAATGCTTCCTCCACCGCTGAGAGTGCATGGATCTTGGTTGTATCAAACACCGGCAGCTCCAGGTCGGATTGGGAGATGAGCATCCCGATCTCGGTGCAGCCGAGGATCACCCCTTCGATCTTCTTGTTATCTTCCATGCGGGCAATGATCTCGAGATAGGCGTTTTTGGATGCATCTTTGACTTGCCCCAGACACAGTTCGTCGTAGATCACGCCATGGATGAGATCACGTTCGGATTTCTCGGGAATAACGACCTCGATGCCGTTGTCGATGAGAACCTGCTTGTAAAAATCCTCCTCCATCGTAAATCGGGTCCCCAGCAGGCCGATCCGCTCTATCCCCTGCGCTTTGATCGCGTCAGCCGTGGCCTGGGCAATGTGGAGGAAGGGGATGGTGATCCCATTCCGGATTTGAGGCAGGAGCTTGTGCATGGTGTTGGTGGCGATCACGATCATGTCCGCACCTGCACGCTCAAGGGAGAGGCTGGCCTCATGCAAGATCGCGGCGGCCTCGTCCCATCGGTCAGCATGTTGGAGTTTTTCGATCTCATCAAAATCCACCGTCATCATCACCGAGCGGGCATTGTGTTGACCGCCCAGACGCTCATTGACCGCTTCGTTGATGATCCGGTAGTAGAGTGCGCTGGACTCCCAGCTCATGCCGCCGAGAATTCCGATGGTTTTCATGGTGTCTCTCCTGTGAGTTTTTTGTACATTACCAAAGCATCTACATACCCCCGTGTCGGATGGTCGAAGGCTTTGGGGAGCCGCCCGACGATCTTGAAGCCGCATTTTTCCCACAGTGCTATAGCGGCGGTGTTGGTGGATATGACGAAATTGAACTGCATGGCGCGGTAGCCAAGCGTTTGGGCCTGATTAAAGGCGTGGCGGCACATGGCTTTGGCTGTCCCGCGACCGCGAGCAGCCGGAGAGACCATAAAACCGGCATTGCTTACATGGCTGCCACCGCCGTGCTGATTGGGTTTGAGATAGTAGGTGCCGACGATCGCTCCATCAAGAAGGGCGACAAAGGTGCGCTGAGGTATCTCCATCCAAAGCGTATGAGCCTCATCATAAGTGGTGGTACGGGCATAGCCGTAAGTCTCCCCGGCGCGAACAATCGGCTCAAAAATTGTCCAGATCGCATCCCAGTCATTTGGAGTTGCCAAACGTACAGTGATCACAGGATCTCCCCGATCAGCCCAAGCCCCAGTGCCCGGATCTCTTCTGCTTTGTTGAAATGGAAGGTCTTG
>CAYSQV010000029.1:0-11274 GCA_964433295.1 uncultured Nitratifractor sp.
ACCGTATTCTCCGATCCAGTAGTTGAGTTGTGGCCAAGCCAGCTGTGATGCGATAATGACACCGATCAACATACCGACGATACCGAAGATGACGGTTGTCCACATGTACAATTTGACGATGGAATAGTCGTATTCCATTGCTGCATTGGATTGCATGCAAGCCTCCTAAGAAAAATTTTATGTTACTAGAGTGTAACAGTAACGCGCTATTATAGAGCGAAAAGGATATGGAAAAGCTTACATCTTGAGGAAATAATTGAAGAAAATTTTTAAGGTGCTCTTCAGGAAAGCTTATGCTTTCCCTTTGGCCCGCTGAATGGAATCGATGTACTGATAGTCGATGGGGATCACCGATTCGCGCGGGAGATGGCGGACAAGGCGTTCGACCGTTCCTTCAAAATCGTCGAAAAGGTAGTTGGCCATCGAACCGGGAATGGGATTGATCTCATTGAGATAGACCTCCCCTTCACGGACAAAAAAATCGCACCGGATAATGCTCCCGGCAAACAGGGGAGCATAGATGCGCTGGAATGTTTCGCGCAATTGATCGGCCAGCTCGTCGGATATGTCAGCGGCACGCACCTGCTCATCACGCGAAAAATCCATGTATTTCTTGTCGAAATCAAGAAAAGCCTCTTTGTGAGGAGCCTCAATGATACTCAGCTCCCACGCATCGGTAAAGGCACCGGCCAGGTTGTACTCTTCGATCCCCTCGATGAACGGCTCGACGAGCACCGTCTCATCAAATTCAAAGGCCACATCCAGTGCGTAATCCAGCTCTTCGGCACTCTTAACGATGCTCACACCGATCGAACTGCCCAGATGGACCGGCTTGAGGATTACCGGGTAGTCCATACGGATCTCGCGTACGTCACCGCGGTGCAACACTTCGTAGGGCAGGGTTTTGACCCCGAGAGCCGCTGCGAGAAATTTGGTCGAGAGTTTGCTGTAGCTTAACGCGCCCGCCTCAAGGCGCGGTCCAAGATAAGGAACACCGTAAAAATCCAACAACGCAGCGATCTTGCCGTCTTCTCCGTCCCGGCCATGGATGAGATTGAGCACCGCATCAGCCGTCACCGACTTGGCACCAAAGCGGCCCGGGATCTCGAAGCCACCTTTTTTCAAAAAGAGTTTTTTCTCTTTTTTGTATGCTCTGGAGCTGAAATGTTTGGAGGTCATGTTGGCTGGATCGATAAGATAAAATTCCCGATCAGCATCAACAAAGACAAACTGGAGCTGCGTACGCTTAAGCACCTTTTTGAGGGTAATAGCTGAGACAATACTGATCTCATGTTCATAGCTTGAGCCGCCAAAGAGTACGGTTAGATTCATGTGTTTTCCTTGTTTGTTTGTAGGGGTATCCTTTGTGAATACCCGGGCAACTACGAGGATTGCCCCTGCCCAAGCATCCGGGCAAACTCTTCAAAAATATATCGGCTCTCGTGCGGCCCCGGACTCGCCTCGGGATGATGCTGCACCGAGAGTACCGGCTCACCTTTGTACCGCAGCCCCTCAATGGTGTTGTCGAAAAGATTCACGTGCGTCACGTCAGCAATCTGTGTGATCGTATCGGGGACATTGTAGTTGTGGTTTTGTGCGGTGATCTCAACGGCACGGGAGGCTTGGTTTTTGACCGGATGGTTGCCGCCGTGGTGGCCGAATTTGAGCTTGAATGTATCGTACCCGTGGGCAATCGAGAGCATCTGATGCCCCAGGCATATCCCAAACATCGGTATTTTTGCTTCAAGAAGTTTCTGAGTGATTTTTTTCTCCTGCTCAAGTATAAGCGGATCTCCAGGACCGTTGGAGAGAAACACCCCCTGGATCCTCCCCGCCTCAAACTCGGCGATCACCTCCTCGGCCGGAGTATTGTTGGGAACCACCTTGACCTCGATACCGGCATGGGTCAGTTCGTTGAGAATGTTGCGCTTGATCCCAAAATCGTATGCCACGATCCGCCTGGCGGTCTGAGCAACACCGTAGGCAAACTGTGCAATATCGTAGCGGCTGTCGGTGTGGATATAGGGCTCGCGGGTGCTCACCTGTTCGATGTAGTTGATCTCACTGATGCGCGGAGCTTTATCAAGCATTTTTTTGAGCACTTCAGGCTCATGAATCTCGGTCGAGGCGATCATCTCCATCGTCCCCTCATCCCGCAGCATTTTGGTCAGCATGCGGGTGTCGATCGCGGTGATCCCCATGACCCCAAAGCGCTCAAGCAGCTGATCGAGAGGCTCCTGGGCACGAAAATTGGAAGGGCGGCCCTGGTAGGAGCGGACAAGGATCCCTTTGCAAAACGCCCCCCGGCTCTCCATGTCCTGCTCGTTGGCACCGACATTGCCGATCTCCGGCATGGTGAAGGTCACAAACTGCCCGGCATAGCTCGGATCGGTCACGATCTCCTGATAACCGGTCATCGAAGTATTAAAGACCACTTCGCCCACCGCAGTCCCCTCGGCACCGAAGCTCTCGGCCTCGAGGAAAAGACCGTTTTCGAAGTACAAGCTCACTTTTTTCATCTTTGTCCCTTTATTTGGTACGTTAGCAAATGCACCCTGCGTTTAAAGCATGCCGCGTTTGGCAAGCTCTTCCTGGTAGAGGCGCTCATAGAGCAGCTCATAATCCTGCGATCCGGGGATCACTTCGCGCTCCATGTTCTTGATCTTGGTGTAGACGATGTCATCGATCTCATCAAAAGCGTCCGCAAAGGCTTTGAAAGCTTTGAAGATCACATTTTTGACCTGGTTTTCGTTGACATCGTATTCGATCAGATAGTTCTCGTACAGCTCATCGAGAATGGTGTGGGAGAGGTCGTTGTAACGGTCGTCGTAGTTCATGATCACCCCGTGTTCGGGAGCGAGCTTCTTCTTGATCATAAAAAAGAGCTGCCGCTCATCGGCATGCTGGAATTCGATCTCATCGAGGTTGGCTTCGAGGATCTCTTTGACTTTCTCATCCAGTGCCCGTTCGATGCGAAGATTTTCATCGATGATCGCTTTGACCGCTTCGACGATGGCATCTTTGCCTTTGGGGAGTCGCACGAACGGTGCGTTGGCCAGATCAATGGCTACCTTGGTCGCGACGTATCCGGTTTGTTGTGGTTTGAGTCTCATGAATCCCCTTTTGTCTCTTGGTTATGTATATCCGCTCCCTCCGCGCGATGCGGACACCGGGGTATCGCGCAGGAAAAGCAGCTTTTACTGCCCGGTATTATATCTTATTTCCTGACGATTGTGTCTTCACGTTCCGGCGAAGTGGAGATGATCCCCATGGGCGCACCTACCATCTCTTCAAGGGCAGTAATGTAGGCCCTGGCTGTCTCGGGCAGATCGTCAAAGCTCCGTATCCCCTCGGTGCGCTCCCACCCCGGAAAGGTCTGGTAGACGGGTGTCGCATCCTCAAGATCGTATGGCACATAATCAATCTGCCTCCCCTCCACTTCGTACGCGACGCAGACCTGGATCTCATCAAATCCGTCCAGCACATCCAGCTTCATCAAAGCGATCTGATCCACTCCGTTGATCCGCACTGCATGACGCATTGCTACCGCGTCAAACCAGCCGCAGCGGCGGGGTCGGCCGGTGGTCGTGCCGTACTCGTGCCCCTGATCCCGCAGGCGCTGACCCGCTTCGCCGTGATCTTCACTGGGGAACGGGCCGTTGCCGACCCGGGTGGTGTAGGCTTTGGCGATGCCGGTGATCCGGCCGATATCTTTGGGCGCGATCCCCAGACCACTTGCCGCCCCGGCGCTCACGGTCGTCGAGCTGGTGACATAGGGGTAGGTCCCGTGATCGATATCGAGCATGGTTCCCTGCGCCCCCTCGAGAAGGACTTTTTTCCCGTTGTCCATCGCCTCCCATACCAGCAAAGTGGTGTCAGTAATATACGGTTCGAGAAACGCCTTGTATCCTTCGATCTGCCCAAGCAATTCCTTTTCGCTGGGTAATGCAACCCCCATCGCGTCAAAGATCGTCCTGTTCATCTCAAAATAAGCCGTGATTTTGGCCGTCAGCCTGGCCGGATTGAGCAGCTCACCCACCCGGTGGCCGACCCGGGCGACCTTGTCACCGTAGGCCGGGCCGATCCCTTTGCCGGTGGTGCCGATGGCTTTGTCCCCTTTGAGGCGCTCTCTGGCCTGATCGATCAAAGCGTGGTACGGCAGCAGCAAATGCGCTTTGTCGGAGATAAACAACCGCCCTTTGAGATCATCGAACTGCTCCATCTCTTTGATGAAGTCGACCGGAGAGAGCACCACCCCGTTGCCGACGACATTCTTGGCCGCCGGATTCAGAACACCGGAGGGGATCAGGTGCAGCGCATATTTTCTCTCACCGATGACAATGGTGTGTCCGGCATTGTGTCCGCCGGCAAATCGGCACACATAGTCGTGAGTCTGGGCCATGTGATCGACAATCTTCCCTTTGCCTTCGTCTCCCCACTGGAGTCCGACGATGAGATCCGCTTGTCTATGCATGGGTGTCCTTTGTGAGGGTCTGTGCGATGCACGCATCAATGTAGAGGGCAAATCCTGCCGCCTCGGTCTTTTCGATCCGGTAGGTCCCCCCGGTTGCAATCAGATCGTTGCCTGCGGTCATCCGAAAGAGCAGCGCATCGTAATAACGCAGCCGGGCGAAATAGAGCGGTGAGACCACCACCTCCCCTGATCCCAACTGCTCCGCCGCATCCCGGATGCGTGCCAGCTCGGCCGCGATCGTTTCGGGATACCGGCTCAGGTCTTGCAGATCGTCGAGGGCGTGGATCCGCACCAGCGGCTCGATCCACGCATATCCCGATGCCAGGATAGCGTCAATATGCATCGCCTCAATGTCAGCAATCGCAATGCCGTATTCTTCGCTGAGTATGCGGGGGATAGCAATGTTTGCAATTTGCACCAGCGGAGTCAGTGCCAGCGATTCGACCAGTGTCAATGCTGTGCGGGTCACTTCGTCGAACGCACCGCCGATCACCTCGGCACCCACCTGATACTGCTCAGTAGTGGGGAAGCTAAAGACCGGTTGGATGTAAAACCACCGTTTGTTTTCATGGGTGCGCCCCAGCCGCCGCGTCACCAGCCGCACCACGTCGGCGGTGGAGTCGGCCCGCAGGCTCACTTCATAGTTGTCCGCGTCGTTCAGACGGATCAAGGGTCTGCGGTCAGGAAAACTCTCGTGCTGCTGATACGAAAAGAGGGGAGTCACGATCTCTTCATACCCCTCTTTGGTCAACAAGGCCGCAGCTTTGCTCTCGATGTCGCGTTTGATCTGTGCGCTCTTGCCAAAATAAAGACGGCTTCCTGCAGGTATCTCATGCTCAAAGATCATCTACGCCTCTTTATCAGAGAACATTGTCTCATTAAATATCTGTGTGGCGGTGCCGTCATAGGCTCTGCGTCCGAGCCTCTCAAGCGCATGCTCTATGCTGTTGACCACCCACATCGATTCGTTCTCAGGTATCAGCCCCATCTGGTTGATGCGGAAGATCTTGCCCTTGAGGTGATCCTGCCCTCCGGCCACATTGACCCCAAAATCCTCTTTAAGAATCTTTCGGATCTCATTGGCATCGGGGTCGTCTATGGTCGTCATGGACAAAGCGGGCGCCTTGGGGTAGCTGTGCAGTCCGATCGCCTCCAACGCGCTCCTCGTTGCCTGGGCACGGCGGGCGGTATCGGCATAGAGTTTGCCAAATCCGCCCTGAGCCTTGATCGCTTTCAAAATGGCGCTGATACCTATCACCAGTGTCGTAGCTGCCGTGTATGCCGTGGTGTTTTGACGCTGTTTTTTGATCTCTGTTGCGAGATTGAGGTAGTAGCCTTTGCCCCCACCCATCTTCTCTATAGCCTGATTGCTAAGTCCTACGATAGCCAGCCCCGGAGGAAGCATCAGCGCCTTTTGGCTGCCGGCGATCAGCGCGTCGATACGGCTGACATCGATCGGCTCAACCCCCACAGCAGTGATGCCGTCAGCTATCACCATGATCTCGGGATTGTACGCTTTGACCGCTGCTGCTATCTCCTCGACCGGATGGCGCAGGCCGCCGGCCGATTCACTGATCTGGACCGCCACGGCATCTATGGACGGGTTGGCCTTCAATGCCGCAACGACCTCATCGGGTGCAGCGGGGGTATCCCACTCGTGTTTGATCTCCACACTGCCCAGACCGTGTGCTTTGGCTATCTGACCAAATCGTTCTCCGAATTTTCCGGCGTTGATATTGAGGAGTGTATCGTGGCACAGATTGGTCACCGCCGCCTCCATGCCTCCGGTACCGGTACTGGCAAGCATCACCACCTCATCGGTATGCATCAGTTCAAACAACAACGTGCGCGCCTGCGCAAAAATCGCCTCAAATTCCGGCGTACGATGATGCAGTGTCGGCGTCGCCATCGCCAGGCGTACCGCTTCGGGCACAGGGGTAGGACCGGGAGTAAACAAAAGCATAGCACACCTTGAAAAACCGTGACCGCACGGCAGAATGGATGGCGATTATACCCAAAAGGGGATTAGGGGCGGGTTTCGAGCGCAAAAATATTGTGCCCGTTTTCGTGCCGATAGGTCAACCGCATGCCGTGTTTTTTGGCGATCTCATCGACGATGTAAAGCCCGAGACCGAACCCCTCATTCGTACGGGTATCCCCGGCCGAAAACGGTTCGACATAATACAACAGGGGATGCGCCAGCGGCTCACCGTCACTGACAAACTCTATCCCGTGTCTGCTGTGGAGTATTGTGAGGTTCTTCCCGTATTTCCTCCCGTTGTCGATCAGATTTTTAAAGGCGATACTCATCGTAGCGAAGTCCGCTTCGATCACCTCATCCGTAATGTTCCCGGGAACAGGTTCATCCATAAAAAGCAGATCCCTGGCCTGATCAACCAGCTCGATCACCCGGACAGGGCGGGTGTGCAACACGGTATCCTGGGACGTGATCTGCTCCATCTGTGCCAACTCTTTGAGCAGGGAGGCCAGACGCGAGAAGATCGAATCCAGCATCGACTGGGTCTTGGGGTCTTCGACCAGTTCGGCCAGGATCTTCCCTTTGGTGACCGGCGTATTGAGCTCATGGAAGATGTTGCGGACGAAAAGCTGCCGTGACTGGATCAAACGATGACTCCGGGCAGCCGAAGCATAAAAAGCATTGCCCACCTGAGCGATCTCATCTTTGTTGCGGGAGAAGATCTCTTCTTCGGGGTAGTGCCCTTCACCGTACCGGACAATGTCCTGCTGCAGCCGTCGTATCGGCAGCAAACTGCGTCGCAGCAGCCAGTAGATCAATCCCAACAACAGCACCATACCGCCAAAAACCGTCAAAGCGCCGAACATCTTGTGCCAGACCCCCTGTTGCTGTCGCAGGAGGATCTTGAAATCTCTTGCGTGTATCCACAGATACAAATGCCCTTGATACGGTATCGCATGTGCCGCCCCGAGCCGATGATGCCTCGCCAGAGGGGTTTTCCGGGTTTTTTTGAGCTCTTCAAGTACCGGACGCCACTCTTTCCGGGGCACCTCGATCATCTTGAACTCCTGCATCAGTGCAGTCGGTTTGGTGTGACTCGCCCGGTACTCACGGATCAGGAGGCGCGACTGGGTGAGGATCTCAGTCTGATCCCGCTTGGCAAAATGCAGCACGGTCAGGAATCCGGCCAGAAGCGTAGCGACCAACGCGACAGCAAAAAAAAGATTGAGCTTGAAAAAAATAGAAGAGAAGCGCATCTATGCCCCGATGTATTTGTACCCGACACCACGGATCGAACGGATGAATCGGGGATTTTTGGGATCGTCGCCGATCTTGTGCCGGAGACGGCTGACGATCACATCGATGCTGCGATCCCCACTCTCCCACCGTACCGCATCGATACTGCCGACGATGAATTCCCGACTGATCACCTGATGCTTCTTCTTGAGGAACAGGGCAAAGATCTCGTATTCTGCCTGGGTAAGATCCAGCAGTACCCCTTCCTCTCTGATCTCCATCTTGATCGGGTCTACCTCGAAGATCTCTTTCTCTGCCGCCGGAACAAGGTGGGCATACCGTTTGATGATTGATTGGATGCGGGCGACCAGTTCTCTGGGGTCATACGGTTTGGCGATGTAGTCGTCTGCCCCGGCATCGAAAGCCACGACTTTGTCTCCGACATCGTGGCGGGCGGTGGAGATCACCACCGGAAGCTCCGGGTGATCGTTTTTGATGATTTTGCACAGTTCCAGTCCGTCCATCTCCGGCAGCCCCAGATCGAGCAGCACCAGATCGTACTGCTCCATGCGCAGTTTGTCCAGTGCTACCGACGGACGATCCACGCTCATCATCTCCAGCCCATACCGCCCGAGATACTGTTCGAGCAGTTCGGTGATCTGAAGATCATCTTCGACCATCAGGATGCGCGGCATGGATCTCTCCTTATTTTCCTTTGGACAATTCTATCCATTTTACCCTTTGTTCGGGGGTGAGGATATTGAAGATCTTCTCAACAAAAGCTGCACGCTGCTTCAACCGGCTTGTCCGTTTGGCTTGACGTTCTGCTTTGCGTTTGGCCGCCTGATCCTGTGCCGCCTTGGTAAAGGCCTCTTTGTCAAAATGATCGGCGGACATGAACGTTTCGGGGTTCATCTGTCCGAACATCCCTGCGCGTTTTTTCCCTTGTCCCCGATGGGTACGGAGGGCTTTGCGTTCTGCCTTTTTGGCTTGACGCTCTTCCTGAAAGACTGCCCGTATCTTTTGCCGCTGCTCTTTTGTCAGATCCAGCTGTCGGCCCAGCTGACGCATGAATCCTTTGTTGTGCGCCCGACGATCACCTCGACGCATCTTCTTGCCGTCTCGGTTCCCGCCGCGCTGCATCCCTTTCGGATGATCTCCCTGCTGGTGCATACCATGCTGTCCCCGCTCACCACGCGACCCGTCCCAGCCACCCTGAGGGCCATTTGCCATCAAAGCGGTTGTCAAACCCAGACCTGCCAGTGTCAAAAGAATTGTTTTTGTTTTCATTGTTTGTCCTTTGTATGTATTTATTTTGCCCCCCAACTTCTTGGGATAGTGCAATGATAGAACAGATTTGTGAATTGTCTGTCAATGGATTGTGAACGAATGTAAACGGAAGATCACAGGTGATTTTTGAGAAGGTGAAGCGCCTTTTTGTCCGCTGTGCTCAGCGGCAGATTCTCTATCTGCCCCAGGGTATAGAGTATCACCTCTTTGTCGGGCATCTCATCGGTGAGCACCACCTCCGCTTCCAGCGTAAAGTGACTGTAGTGGTGTACGATCCGTCCCAGAGATTTCCCGATCACGTCGTTCTCTGTTTGGGGAAAGCCATACAAACCACCCAACAGCTGCGTATCCCCCCGACGCAGACCATAGCGTTCCCCGTCGGTATAGATGAGCATTGTGCGCTGACGGGTCGGTTTGGATTTTTTGGGTTTGGGTGCGGGGTAGCGTTCGGGGTGTGTGCGTCCGCGGCACTGCGCACGCAGCGGGCAGGCTTCGCAGTCGGGATTTTGGGGGGTGCAGAGGGTTGCGCCGATGTCCATCAGTGCCTGGTTGTACTCGTAAGGATTCTCCTCGTCAAACAGCCGTTCCGCCATCCGCCAGAGCGCCTGCGGAGTTGCTCTCTTCCTGCGAAAAAACCGATACAGAATTCGTCGGACATTGGCATCAAGGATCGGCACCGCCTCCCCATGCGCAAAACACGCAATCGCCGATGCTGTCGAGCGTCCGATGCCAGGGAGTGTCTCCAACTCGGCTGCCGAGGTCGGCAACATACCATGAGTCATCTTCGCTGTTTTGTGGAGATTGCGTGCCCGGGTATAGTACCCCAGCCCCTCCCATGCTTTAAGCACCGCATCCTCGTGAGCCTTTGCCACATCACCCAGCGTCGGAAACCGCTCCAGAAACGGGAAATAAAACCGCTCCAGCACCGTGCTCACCTGCGTCTGCTGCAACATGATCTCACTCAGATAGATGCAATACGGATCGCGCGTCTGCCGCCACGGCAGATCGTGCCGACCGTGCGCGGCATACCAGTCGAGTATAGCGGTGTGAGTGGGAGCGTAACGGCGCACGGAGTTCCTTGCGGTTGAATTGAGCGGAATTGTAGCACACATCGGCCAACACCACAAATACGATAACGTTTTCAGAATGGGCAAAAGGACAGAGTAAGGCTACACCCGATCTGTCTTTTTGTGTTTTATTCCATCTTATTTTAGCATGCAACATTGCACCTATATTTAATGATGGTAAATACAAACCCATTTTTTTGCTCTCATCATCAGGAACCCACGAGGGGTGCCTCTACGATGTATTTATCCATTCAAAGTTTCTTCGTCAAATTTCCACTCCGGTGCCTTGATCTCCCCCTCGTATACCTGCTGGCCGATCGCCTCGTAGCGGGCGTAGTAGTGCTCAGCAAATCGGCGCACTTCGGGGGTGAGGGGGAGGTAGACGCTGCCTTCTTTGGTCGTGTATCGGTCAAGATACTCAGCAGCGTCTCGCTTGGCAATATAGTGGCGTGCCAGATCTTCGTAGGCTTCGATGTAGGCGGCTTTCATCTCGGGGTAGCGGTCGTAGTTGATCGTGATCTTTTGGCCGTCGTATTTGATCGCTCGGGAGGCAAACAGGATCTCGAGATGAATCAACCCCTCGCAGTAGTAGGGCAACACCTCGCCCACCTGCTGCCAGGCGATCAGCCCAACAGCACGCCCGACCAGATCATCCGTCAGATGTTTGGTCAGTGCCGCATCCTCGCGGCGGAAAAAGGCCATCAATCCTCCGGTGGTGGCTTTGAACTCTTCGATGTTTTTGAACTGTCCCGTGGCGTTCATCGTCGCTTCGGTATCGCTGTCGATCCATAGAATATGCCCGAACTCATGCCCGATAGTAGAAATATCGTAGATGCGGTGCCACAGAGCCGGATTGCGCTCGGCCAGCGCACGGGAAGCCAGCACAAAAGGCTCTCCCATCGTCTCGACACTCAGCTGCATGATCGGCTTGGCCAGCTTGCTCTGGAGGACGAAGTCAGCGTAGGCAAATATCTTTTTGCCCAGTTCATGGCTCACCTGCTCATCGTTGGGCACCACCTGAGCAGAAAACAGTCCGTTGAATTCGGCAGCATAATAGAGCATCGGCTGGCCGATATAGAGCTGAGCCTGATCGACCTGAAGGAGGTTTTTGGTGATAGTATGCAAAGCTTTATCTCCAAGTTGTTGCGCCAACTCATAAGCAAAAAGTTTGATATTTTCCCTTGTGTTGCTCTGGGATTGGAGCGCAGGGTTGATGATGCGCAGATCCC
>CAYSQV010000030.1:0-11138 GCA_964433295.1 uncultured Nitratifractor sp.
CAACACGCCGTCATTGTCGCAGGTGCGAAGATCGCCAAAAAAGCGGTCAAGCCAAGTGAAGCCAACAAAGAAGGCGGCTTTGTCAACAAAGAGATGCCCATCCACATCTCCAATGTCAAGAAAGTGGAGGGGTAATCATGAGTCGCATGAAAGAGAAATACGAATCGATCGTACCGGCCCTGCGTGAAGAGCTCGAGATCACCAACCCGATGCAGACACCGCGACTGGAGAAGATCGTCATCAGTGTCGGTGCCGGGGAAGAGGGCAAAGACAACAAACTGATTCAGAACATGGCCGATACCATTGCGCTGATCGCCGGTCAAAAAGCGGTCATCACCCTGGCCAAAAAGTCCGTCGCCGGCTTCAAAGCCCGCGAAGGAGCTCCCAGCGGGATCAAGGTGACCCTGCGCGGTGAGAACATGTACAACTTTTACGACAAGCTGGTTTCGATCGCGTTGCCGCGTGTCAAAGACTTCCGTGGGGTTCCCCGCAAGGGCTTTGACGGTCGAGGCAACTACAACTTCGGTCTCGATGAGCAGTTGATGTTCCCGGAAGTGGTCTATGACAACATCATGAAAACCCACGGAATGAATATCACCATCGTCACCAGCGCAGAAGAGGACAACGCCGCCTTCGCTCTGCTCGAGAAGCTCGGCATGCCGTTTGCAAAAGGGAGAAAATAATGGCCAAAAAATCGATGATCAACAAGCAGCAGCGCAAACAGAAGTTTGCGGTGCGCGAATACACACGCTGTAACATCTGCGGACGTCCCCACTCAGTCTATCGTGACTTTGGGATCTGCCGTGTATGTTTAAGAAAGATGGCCTCTGAGGGCCTCATCCCCGGCATGCGCAAAGCAAGCTGGTAACAAGGAGTAACAGATGATGACAGATATAATTGCAGACTCTCTTACTCGAATACGAAACGCAGCGAGCCGCAAACTCGACACCACCATCCTGCTGCACTCAAAAACCATTGAGGCGATCGTTTCTATTCTGGTAGAGAAAGGATACCTCGAAGGCTACAGTGTCGAAGAGGACGGAGCCAAGAAGAGCATCAAAGTGGTGCTCAAATACGACGACGAGGGCAACAGCGTGATCAATGAACTCAAAAAGATCTCCAAGCCCGGTCGCCGCAGCTACAAAGGCAAAGAGGAGATCAAACGGTTCAAGAACGGCTACGGCACCTTGATCGTTTCGACCTCTCAGGGTGTGCTTCCCAACGACGAAGCATTCAAGCGAGGCACAGGCGGTGAAGTCCTGTGCAGCATCTGGTAAGGAGGGGCGATGTCACGCGTAGGAAAAGAACCGGTCGCGATCCCTTCCGGGATCGAAGTGAAGGTTGAGGGTACAGAAATTGTGGCCAAAAAAGGCAACACCGAAAAGCGCCTCGAGACACACGGTCGTGTCAATATCGAGGTCAAAGAGAACGAAGTGGTACTGACCCGCAACGGCGAGGACAAGCAATCCTCAGCCTACTGGGGTACGTATCGCTCCTTGCTCAACAACATCATGATCGGACTCGACAAGGGCTTCAGCAAGTCGCTCGAGATCAACGGAGTCGGTTACCGTGCCGCCGTCAGCGGCAAGACGCTGGAGCTTCAGCTCGGTTTTTCCCATCCGGTGAGCTATACGATCCCGGAAGGGCTCGATGTAAAAGTGGATAAAAACATTATTACCATCACCGGTACCGAAAAGCAGGTGGTTGGACAGGCCGCCGCCGAGATCCGCGCCTTCCGTCCGCCTGAGCCGTACAAAGGCAAGGGTGTGAAATACACCGACGAAGTGATCATCCGCAAAGCCGGTAAGACCGCAGCGAAATAAGGGGACGACATGTTAAAAAGTATTCAAAAAAAGAAAAACCGCGTCGCTACCCAGCGTAAGCGCCGCGTCCGCGGAAAGATCCGCGGTACGGCCGAACTGCCCCGTGTGAGCGTTTTCCGCTCCAACAAGCACTTTTATGCGCAGGCGATCAACGACGATCTTGGTACCACGCTGGCGTATGCCGACGGGCGAAAACTGGGCCTCAAAGCTACCCGCGAAGATGTCAAAGGTGTTGCCGCCGATCTGGCTGACAAGCTCAAAGCCGCCAAGATCGAGACCATCGTCTTCGATCGCAACGGCTATCTCTATCACGGTGTGGTCGCGTCGTTTGCCGATGCGCTCCGCGAAGCCGGCATCAAGTTCTAAGGAAACGGAATGGAAAACATTAACAGAGAAGATTTCGAAGAGGTGATCGTCAACATTGGCCGTGTCACCAAGGTCGTCAAAGGTGGACGCCGTTTCCGCTTTACCGCGCTGGTCGTGGTCGGAGATCGCAAAGGCACCGTCGGCTATGGCTACGGCAAAGCCAAAGAAGTTCCTGATGCGATCAAAAAAGCGGTCGATGACGCGTTCAAAAACCTGGTCAAGATCAATATCAAAGGGAGCACGATCGCACACGACATTGAGCACAAGTTCAATGCCAGCCGTATCATCCTGCGCCCTGCATCGGAAGGTACCGGAGCCATCGCCGGAGGCGCTGCGCGCCCCGTGATCGAATTGGCCGGGATCAAAGACGTCATCGCCAAATCGATCGGGTCCAACAACCCCAACAACCTCGTACGAGCCACCATCCAGGCTCTTACCCGCATTAAAGGCTAAGGAGCACACATGAGTCTGCACAATTTACAACCGGCTCCCGGATCGACCCGCAACCGCAAACGTGTTGGTCGCGGTCAGGGTTCGGGCACCGGCAAAACCGCCGGCCGTGGCCAAAACGGTCAAAAATCCCGCAGCGGATACAGCCGCAAACGCGGATTTGAGGGGGGGCAGCAGCCGCTCTACAAGCGTTTGCCAAAGATCGGCTTTATCTCCCGCGTGGAGAAGCCCTACGTGATCAACGTCGAGAAGATCAAGGCCGTCGCCGAACTCGATGAGATTACCCTTGAGACGATACGCTCTGTTCACAAAATGGGCAAGAACGTCACCCGTGTCAAGCTGATCGGCGCCAGTGCCAAAGATCTGGCCTCCAAGATCAAAGACGACGCCGTCACTACCAGCGGTAAATAACCATGAACACGCTTACCAAAAAGATCCTCATTACGCTGGGGTTTCTTTTTGCCTACCGTGTGCTGGCGTACATCCCGACCCCCGGGGTCGATCTGGATGTGATCAAGAACTTTTTTGATTCCAACACCAACAACGCACTCGGTATGGTAAATATGTTCAGCGGGAATGCCCTGCGCCGTCTCAGTATCATTTCTCTGGGGATCATGCCCTACATCACCGCTTCCATTGTCATGGAACTCCTCTCCGCCACTTTCCCCGCACTTGGTCAAATGAAAAAAGAACGCGACGGTATGCAGAAATACATGCAGATCATCCGTTATTTTACGATCTTTATTACCGTGGTACAAGCCATCGGTGTCTCGATGGGACTGCAGAGTATGACCGGCAGCAACGGCCAGAGTGCCGTGATGATCGACATGACGACCTTTGTCGCATTGGCAACCTTCTCAATGCTCACCGGTACCATGCTGCTGATGTGGATCGGAGAGCAGATCACCCAAAAAGGGGTCGGCAACGGTATTTCGCTGATCATTTTCGCGGGGATCGTCTCGGGTATTCCCGCAGCGATCAGCAACACCATCTCCTCGGTCAATGCCGGTACCATGAGCTTCCTTGTCGTGCTGGCAATCCTGGCGATCATTCTGGTGACGGTCGGGACCATCATCTATGTCGAGCTGGGTGAGCGGCGTGTGCCGATCAGTTATTCGCGCAAGACAATCATGCAAAACCAGAACAAACGGGTAATGAACTATATCCCTGTCCGGGTGAACCTTTCGGGCGTGATTCCTCCGATCTTCGCATCGGCAGTCTTGATGTTTCCGCTGACACTTCTGCAGGCCAGTACCAACCACTATGTCACCAAGGTAGCTGATTTTCTGGCACCCGGTGGTATTGCGTACAACGTGATCATGTTCCTGTTGGTGGTGTTTTTCGCCTTTTTCTACGCATCCATCGCGTTCAATGCCAAGGACATTGCCGACAACCTCAAGCGTCAGGGGGGATTCATCCCCGGTGTCCGCCCTGGCGAGCACACCCGCGAATTTCTTAATGACGTGGCGAGCAAACTGACCGTGTGGGGTGCGATCTATCTGGGTCTTATCTCCACCCTGCCGTTTATTTTCATCAACAGCATGGGAGCAGCCTTCTACTTTGGAGGTACCTCGGTACTGATCATCGTACAGGTCGCACTCGATACCATGCGCAAGATTGAAGCCCAGCGTACCATGAATCAGTACGAAACGCTGGGCAACGTAGGTCTCTGATGGCCATTGCTCTGCGTAAACCGGCCGAGATTGAGAAGCTCCGCGCAGCGGGGCGGATCGTCGGCCAGACTCTCCAATACCTCCAGCAAAATGTCCGTGCCGGTATGACCTTGCGCGAGGTCGATGCGATGGGTGAGGCCTATCTGCGTGATCTGGGGGCCGAACCGGCCTTCAAGGGGCTCTACGGTTTCCCCGCAGCGGTCTGCACCTCGCTCAACGAAGTGATCATCCACGGTGTCCCGACCGATACCGTCATCCAGGAGGGCGATATCCTTGGTATCGATATAGGCAGCAAACTCGACGGCTACTACGGCGATGCGGCGATCACCATGCCCATTGGACAAATCAGCGATGACGATCAGGCGCTCATCCAATGCTCGATCGATGCGCTGGATATGGCGATTGAGGCGATCCGGCCCGGGATGCGCTTCAAAGAGCTGAGCAAGCTCCTGGAGGACTTCATCACCGGCCGGGGATATGTGCCGCTGCGGGACTATTCGGGTCACGGTATCGGTACGCAGCCGCACGATGAGCCCTCCATCCCCAATTACCTCGAGGGCAAGCCCAATCAAGGCCCCAAGATCAAGAACGGCATGGTCTTTTGCATCGAGCCGATGATCTGTCAGAAGGGCGGCCGTCCGGTGGTTTGGGATGATGAGTGGTCGGTCGAGAGCGAGGACGGTCTGCGTACCGCGCATTATGAGCATCAGGTCGCAGTGGTGGATGGCCGGGCGGTCATCCTGACGGAGCCGTAGGCTCCACGATGGGTTCACGATAGTCGGGTACTCTGTTGAAAATTACGAAAGGAACACCATGGCAAAAGACGACGTCATAGAGATCGACGGCAAAGTGATCGAAGCGCTCCCCAACGCAACGTTTCGTGTGGAGTTGGACAACGGACACGTGATCCTCTGCCACATCGCGGGCAAGATGCGGATGCACTACATCAAGATACTCCCAGGCGACAAGGTCAAAGTAGAGCTCACCCCCTACAGCCTCGACAAAGGCCGCATCACCTTCCGTTATAAATAATCCCGGAATATTCCCCCGGTTGACAGGCGGACCCATGGGGCCGCCTCTGCCAAATATGACAATCTGACATATTTTTACCTTTCCCCTCTTTTTTACTTTACAATACGTCTATCCTGTTTGACAAGGAAGAGAGATGACAGCACTGCGGGACCTCCACCGAGATGACAAACCAAGAGAAAAACTCATCGCCCGGGGCGTACAGGCGCTCAAAGACGATGAATTGATGGCGCTGCTGCTGGGATGCGGTATCCGGGGAAAGGATGTGCGCAAACTCGCGCGGGAGATCACCACGCTGCTGGGTGACAACCCGGAGGGGTTGACACTTGACACCTTGCTGGCGGTCCACGGGCTTGGGGTGGCCAAGGCAGCCCAGATCCTGGCAACCCTCGAACTGGGACGCCGCCATCACACCCGAGACCCCCTTCGCCTGAGAGACGCGGCGGAGGTGTCTGTCCACCTGTGCACCCAAACACATCAACCTCAAAGTCAAACCAAGCGGTGAAGTGATCTTGACGGCTCCAACGCATAGCGATGAGAGAGATATTGCGTATGTATTGAAAAAAAGAGCGGAGTGGATCGACAAGAAGATCGCTTTTTTTGAAGCGCACAGAGATAGAGGCGAAAAAGAGTATGAAATTTTATAATTATTTGAATCTTTTTATGCCTGATTGGAAGAGAAGGAAAGAGCGCTTGGAGGAGTCATAGTTTTTTAGCCTCCAATGTGCCTTTTTCTGTCCGGGATGTTTTGATACTGCTTTTCAGAAAGATATAAAGACCCTTTGGGTATAATCCTCTCCCCTATTTCTGTATAGGCTTAGGGAACTGCGTGAAGAATCTTTGTATAACACGCACCGCTTATACAAGGGTTGGTCGAGGCACATACTCGCCCGGCCACGCGTACACACAGGTGCAAAAAACAATCAGGAGACCCTCACATGAAGGTAAGACCCTCGGTCAAAAAAATGTGCGATGATTGCAAGATCATCAAGCGCAAAGGCGTCGTCCGCGTGATTTGTAAAAATCCAAAACACAAACAGAGACAAGGATAAGCATGGCTCGTATTGCAGGAGTTGACTTGCCCAAGAGCAAGCGAATGGAATATGCTCTGACCTACATCTTCGGAATCGGTCTGACCACCTCACGCAAGATCCTCGATGCTACCGGTATCGACTACAACAAGCGTGTCCACGAACTGACCGATGCCGAAGCAGCAACGATCCGAAAAGAGATCCAGGAGAACTACCAGGTCGAAGGGGACTTGCGCAAAAAAGTCGCCATGGACATCAAAGGCTTGATGGATCTGGGGAACTATCGGGGTCTGAGACATCGTAGAGGACTTCCTGTCCGCGGACAGAAGACCAAGACCAACGCCCGTACCCGCAAGGGCAAGCGCAAAACCGTCGGCGCAGCGTAAGTAGGAGTAGCAGAGAATGGCAAAGAAAAAAGCAAAAAAGAATATCGCCAGAGGTGTCGTGTATGTCGCGGCTACCTTTAACAACACCGTTATCACGGTGACCGATGAGATGGGCAATGTCCTCGCATGGAGCAGTGCCGGAGCGCTCGGCTTCAAAGGGAGTAAAAAGTCCACACCGTATGCCGCGCAGCAAGCGGTAGATGATGCGATGGCCAAAGCGATGGAGCACGGGATCAAAGAGGTCGGCATCAAAGTCCAAGGACCCGGATCGGGCCGCGATACTGCCGTCAAGTCGATCGGTGCGGTCGAAGGGATCCGCGTCCTGTGGTTCAAGGACATTACCCCGCTGCCGCATAACGGCTGCCGTCCGCCCAAGAAGCGCCGCGTCTAATCGCGCGCAATGCAGAGACACACGTCAAGTAGTTTGCGTTGCGTTGCGACGCTGAGTGTTTGAGAAACAAGAAAAAAAGGTAATACAATGGCAAGATACAGAGGTCCAGTTGAGAAACTTGAGAGACGATTGGGTGTCGATCTCGGGCTCAAGGGTGAGCGTCGTCTCGCGGGCAAAAGTGCCCTCGAGAAGCGCCCCTATGCTCCGGGTCAGCACGGACAGCGCCGCACGAAGATCAGCGAATACGGTCTGCAACTGCGGGAGAAACAAAAAGCGAAATTCATGTACGGCGTGAGCGAGAAGCAGTTCCGTTCACTTTTCAAAGAGGCCAACCGCCGCGAAGGGAACACCGGTTCGCTCCTGATCCAGCTGCTTGAACAGCGCCTGGACAACGTGGTCTACCGCATGGGCTTCGCGACCACACGGGCAGCGGCACGTCAGTTTGTCAATCACGGGCATGTGCTCGTCGACGGCAAGCGTGTGGACATCCCCTCCTACCGCGTCAAGCCCGGACAAAAGATTGAGATCCGCGAGAAGAGCAAGGCCAACCCCCAGATCCTTCGCGCCATTGAACTGACCAACCAGACCGGAATGGTCGAGTGGGTTGATGTGGACAAAGAGAAGCTGTTTGGCATCTATACCCGCATCCCAGAGAGAGAAGAGGTATCGATCCCGGTAGAAGAGCGTTTGATCGTCGAGCTGTACTCCAAGTAATCACAATAAAGGTTAGCCCATGAAAAAAATTAAAGTTGCACCCTTTCTGCCGACCGAAGTTGAGGTGAAAGAGATCAGTCAAAACCACGCGCAGATCGTTGCGTATCCTTTTGAAAACGGATACGCTGTGACCCTGGCGCATCCGCTGCGACGTTTGATCCTCGGTAGCTCCATCGGCTACGCTCCCATCTCGCTCAAGGTCGACGGTGCGGCACACGAGTTTGATTCGATCCGCGGCATGCACGAAGACGTGGCGATGTTCATCATCAACCTCAAAAGCATCCGCTTCCAGATCAAAAACGAACTCGATCGCGTCAGCGTCAACTACGCCTTCAAAGGACCGCGCGAAGTGATGGCCGCGGACCTGGTCAACGATCAGGTCGCTGTGATCAATGATGAAGTGGTCCTTGCAACCCTCAACGAAGATGCCGAGCTTAACTTTACGATCGAGATCGCCAAGGGGATCGGGTATGTCCCGAGTGAAGACCTGGCCGATTCCGTCGATGAAGAGGCGATCGCGCTGGATGCGTTCTTCACTCCGGTGCGCAAGGCCAACTACGCTATTGAGAATGTTTTGGTCGAGGACAACCCCGACTACGAGAAGATCGTCTTTGATATCGAGACCGATGGGCAGATCCCGCCGGTGGAGGCGTTTGCCAACGCACTCAACACCATGAGCAGACAGATGTCGGTCTTTAACGGTGTGCTCGATGTCGATATCGAGAGCACCCCGACACGCAAAAGCGGCAGCAATGAGCTCAAACCGTTCCTCGTCGGTGTCGACTTCCTGGGACTCAGCGCGCGCAGTTTCAACTCGCTTGATCGTGCCGGGATCAAATACCTCGGTGAACTGGTGCTCATGAGCGACAACGAACTCAAAAACATCAAAAACCTCGGCAAAAAGTCACTCGACGAGATCAAAGAGTGCCTGAACGAGCAGGGATTTGGAGACGGATACGAACTTTCTGAGTCGATCCGCACGGCCCTGGTCAAAAAAATCGAACAACTAAAAGCATAAAAGGACCCCCATGAGACATAAGCATGGTTATCGCAGACTGAGCCGCACCTCCGCTCACCGCGCCGCGTTGTTGAAAAACCTCGCGATCGCGCTGACCGAGCACGGCCGGATCGAAACGACCCTCCCAAAAGCCAAAGAGTTGCGCAAATACTATGAGCGCCTTATCACCAAAGCCTCCGCCGGTGATTCCAACGCCCACCGGGCGATCTTTGCGATGCTCCAGTGCAAAGTCAGCACCAAGAAGCTGGTCGAAGAGATCGCGCCCCAGTACAAGGATCGCAACGGCGGATATACCCGCATCATCAAGACCCGCACCCGCCGCGGGGATGCCACACCGATGGCCTTCATCGAGCTGGTATAATCAGCTGACCGTTTGCCGGATACGGTGTCCGGTAAACACCCTGCCCCCCTTCCAATTTTCCCCTTTGGCAACACAGGTTGCGTAATCCTATGGATAATTAGTGTAAAATAGCGCTATACCGAAGAAAAGCGATGGAGAAGTAACATCACGATGAGCAACAAACAGATATTACTGCAGCGTGCCGAGGATCAGTTTCTGCGCAAAGACTATACCAGTGCCCTCAAAATATACGGTCTCCTTCTCAAGGACAACCCCAAGCTCAAAGAGGCCCGTGTCGGCGCCTATCTCAGTGACATGGGGCTGGACAACGACGAGGATGCCCAGGCGCTGTTTGAATACTATCAAGTGATCAAGCGCTCAAGCAACGATGCCGATCAGGTGATCAACAACCTGATGCAGGCGATCCACTCGACTCGGGTGATCATTCAGCAGGCGTTTGGCAAAGGGGAGAAGGAGGCCGCCTATGCCGAAGGGGTCTCGTATGGTGATTTCGTTCAGCTGATCGAGGACAAGGGGAGCTTCAAGGCGGCATTTGAGGATATCATGTTCTCGACCAAGGTGGTGATCGATACCAAAGAGGACTTTATCGACTTTATGCATCGGTTGATCGGTGCGGGATATTACGACATGGCCGTAGGATATCTCGACGCGCTGGCAGGCGATCCGGTGTACGATCAGGATCTTTACGCTCTTTATCGCCTCATCCCCGAAGGGCACTGATGCGTTTGGCATTTGATCACAAGGGCTACGAAGCCGTTACCGACAATACTGCAGAGCTTGACGCGAAGACCCTTCTGGTCAAAACAGCCCAAAACCAACGCTATTATGATGCACTGGAGAGACCGGTTCCGTTCATTACCCCGGAAGAGCTCTACACGCTGTGGGGGCTGGGAGCGCTTACGACCGTTGGGATCACCGGCACCAACGGCAAGACCACGACCGCGGCACTGCTCTATTCGTTTTTGACCGATCTTGGCAAGCCGTGCGGTCTGCAGGGGACACGCGGGTTTTTTGCCGATGATCAGCAGATCGAAGCCAAGAGCATGACCACCCCTTCGGTCCTCGAGACGCTTCACAACATGCACCGGGCACTTGCGCTTGGGTGTACCCATTTTGTGATGGAGGTGAGCTCACACGCGATCGACCAAAAACGCATTGAGGGGATCAGGTTTGCGCTCAAAATCCATACCAATGTCACCAGCGATCATCTTGATTACCACGGAACGGTGGAAGAATACCGACGGGTCAAAAGCCGCTTTTTTGCCGATGAAAGCCCCAAACTGCTCAACAAAGATGATATCAAAAACATCGAATACAATCCAAAAAACGCCTACACATACGGGGTAGATGCTCCGGCGACTTTCAGTGTGATCGCCTACACGCTCAAAGGGGGGATCACCGCCGGGGTGCGCCATTTCAACGAAGAGGCGACGTTCCACTCTTCGCTGCACGGATTTTTCAATCTCTTTAACCTTACGGCCGCGGTAGCCGCAGCGAAGATCCTGACGCAACAGCCGCTTGAGAGCGTGTGTGCGGTGGTGGAAAACTTTGCCGGAGTGAGCGGACGGATGGAGGTGGTCAGTCACGATCCTCTGGTGATCGTCGATTTTGCCCACACCGATGATGGGATCCGCAACGTCCTTGAGAGCCTCAAAGATCAGGAGATGACCGTGGTATTCGGAGCCGGCGGGGACCGTGACCGGACCAAGCGCCCAAAGATGGGGGCGATGGTGGGGCGGTTTGCCAATCGGATCTATGTCACCAGTGACAATCCCCGCAGCGAAGATCCCGAAGCGATCATTGCCGAGATCTTGACCGGACTGGAGGGAAAAGAGCATGTCACCGCCATCCCCGACCGTCGTGAGGCGATTGCCCGCGCGCTGGAGACTCTCAAGT
>CAYSQV010000031.1:0-11123 GCA_964433295.1 uncultured Nitratifractor sp.
CGGCACGGGTGGAGGAGCTGATGATCCTTCTGGAGCGCTCCTTTGCCAAAAGCTCGCTCAAAGAGCAGGTGGGCTCGGGCATTATCCTCACCGGAGGGATGACCAAGCTCCAGGGGATTCGCGAACTGGCGCAGGCTGTTTTTCACGGTGTGCCGGTGCGTGTCGGACTTCCCCGTGCGCTCGGAGGGCTTTTTGATGAGTTGAACGATCCGGCGTTTGCGACGGTCGTGGGTCTTCTGCTTTACCGCGTAGGGGAACATACCCAATATGAGATCGACAACGCACGGCGACTGCTCCACGGCAAAAAGGAGGAGGTGGGATCGGAGGATGATCTGACCAATATCCGTCTTAAGGATTCCGAGGAGAAGCGTCAGGGGGATCCGGACGATCTATTCAGCGGAAAAACCATTGAGACGCCCAAGTGGGAGGAGGCGGAGAGCAAACAGGATAAAAATTTCTCGTTTGATGACCTTGCCCGTCCCGATGAGAACGATCAGGGTTCCATGAGTCGTTTGGCCAATTGGCTGAAACAATTATTTTAACGAAGGGAGAAAAAATGATGGACAATTTTGACATCGAAGTGGAAAAAGTCAGCACTTCGGTTCCGGAGGGCGCCAAGATCAAAGCGATCGGTGTCGGCGGTGGCGGCGGCAACATGATCAACCACATGATCAATGAAGGGGTAGGGGGGATCGATCTGATCGTCGCCAATACCGATGCGCAGGCGCTGGATACTTCGCTGGCACCGTACAAGATCCAGCTGGGACTGAACGCAACACGCGGACTGGGTGCGGGGATGATGCCTGAAAAGGGACGCGAAGCCGCACTGGAGAGCTTCGATGAGATCAAATCGATGCTGGCCGGAGCCGACATTGTCTTTATCTCTGCGGGAATGGGCGGGGGGACCGGAACCGGTGCCGCACCCATCGTCGCGCAGGCAGCCAAAGAGGCCGGAGCACTGACGGTCTCGGTGGTGACCAGCCCGTTCAAGTTCGAGGGGCGCAAGCGGAGTAAGCTTGCCAAGCTCGGTCTTGAAGAGCTCAAACGTGAGAGCGATTCGATCGTCATTGTCCCCAACGAAAAGCTCCTCTCCATCGTTGAGAAGAACCTCGGGATCAAAGAGAGCTTTCGTCTGGTAGACGATGTCCTCTCTCAGGCGGTCGGCGGTATCTCCAACGTCATCCTCTCTCACGGTCCCAACGACATCAACCTCGACTTCGCCGATGTCCGTACTGTGATGAGCCACCGGGGATTGGCTCTGATGGGCGCGGGGAGAAGTACCGGCACCAATGCTGCACACGATGCGGCAAAAACCGCGCTGGAGTCTCCGCTGCTTGACAACATCTCTATTAGCGGTGCGATGGGTGTTTTGGTCCATTTCCATATCCATCCGGAATACCCGATCCTTGAAATTTCCAAAGCGATGGAGATCATCGAGGAGCATGCCGACGAGGATGCGAGTGTAATCTTTGGCACGACCACCAATCCCAATATGGAAGAAGACGAAGTACGTATCACAATCGTCGCGACCGGGTTCGAAGATCCAAACTCAATGGCCAGCGAACAGGCGCAAAAGGCGAGCGAAGCGTCCACCCTTTTGAAAAACAATGCCGCGGCCAACACCCATGTCCAGCCGACACTCCAGCAGTCCCGGCGTGTCGTCGGCGGCTACGATGCGACCAACGAGGATCTTCTCGACGTCCCTACTTTCCTGCGCAAGCAGATGGACTGACACGCTTTTTTCTCCCTTTTCCGCTCTCTGCGAGGGCGGAACTTCTCCCATACGTTTTTAATATTTGAATGCAATGTTCTTCGTACTTGAAGGATGGTATGCGATTGTCTCCTGCGTCTACTGCCGGGCAAAGAAAAGCGAAACGGGGAAATCGGCTGTGATCCGCTGAGGCCATACAGGATAGGGGCTCAGCGGAGCAGGCGATCAGTGTTTGTAGCTTCCGTCGCCGATCACAATGGGGCCGCCGTCGCGTTTGATCTTGGCTTTTTGCATCAGATAGATGATGACATAGATACCAAAGCCGATGGCGTAGGAGAGGTATTCGCTGCCGTATCCCAGCCAGTGGGCGGTCATGTTGGGGATGAACATGAACGGCACGATGGCCAGGAACATCAGGCGCTCAAGGGGATTGACCTTGGTGAGGAAATACCCCTGGGTTGCTGAGGAGAAGGCAAACATCCCGAGCACCGCAGCGATAAAGATCAGCGCAATTTCTCCGGGATTGGTGATCCACTGCCATTTGGAGGCGTCATTGGGATCGGCCGCATCCACGCCGCTTATAAGCAGCAGTTTGGTGTTGAAAAAGAACATAAAGGGCAGGATGGCCGTTCGGATGTCGTAGGCAAATCCCTGAAGACCGGTCTTGATCGGATCGCTTCGTGCGATACCCGCAGCGGCATAGGCGGCCATCCCCACCGGGGGCGTATCATCGGCAAGGATCCCGAAGTAAAAGACGAACAGGTGTGCGGCGATCGCCGGCAGCAGGAAGCCCAGATCGCCCGCCAGGCTCATGATGACCGGCGCGGTAAGCGAGGCCATGACGATGTAGTTGGCGGTGGTGGGCAGTCCCATACCGAGGATCAATGAAACAATCGCGGTGAAAAGCAGGACCAGCAGGATCTGTCCGCCAGCGAGTTGCTCGATCACGTCAGCCAGGATCAGTCCGATGCCGGTCAGGGTCACCGATCCGACGACGATGCCGGCGACCCCGGTCGCTACAGCGATGGGGACCATGTTTTTCGCACCCGTGACCATGCCGTACCAGATGTCCTTGAACCCGCGCAGCCACACCTCGGCGGTGAGGGGCTCTTTGTTGATCAGGGCCGTAATGGGATGCTGGGTGACCATGATGAGCAGCATAAACAGGATCGCGTTGAATGCCGCCATCTGAGGCGATTGTCGCAGGACGATCAGGGTGTACATCAGGAAAAAGATCGGAATAAGATAATGGATCCCTCCCTTGAAGACTCTCCAGGCTCTGGGAAGTTTCTCCGGATCTTCCCCTTTGATGCCGAGCTTTTTTGCCTCAAGGTGTACGATGTAGAAGAGGGCGAAATAGCTTACAAAGGCCGGGATGACGGCCGCCATGACGACATCGGTATAGCTCAGCCCCAGAAATTCGGCGATGATGAAGGCCGCGGCTCCCATGATGGGAGGCATCAACTGACCGTTTGTCGAAGCGGCCACTTCGACCGAAGCGGCCTTGTGGGGCGGAAATCCGAGCTTTTTCATAAGGGGAATGGTGAAGGTACCGGTGGTGACGGTGTTGGCGATAGAGGAGCCGGAGATGATCCCCATCATGCCTGAAGCAGCTACAGATGCTTTGGCCGGTCCGCCGTCGTATTTGCCGAGCAGGGCGTAGGCGAGGTTGATGAAGTATGCTCCCGCCCCCGCGCGCTCCAGCAGCGCACCAAAAAGGACGAACAGGAACACATAACTGGCCGAGACCCCAAGAGGTACCCCGAAGATCCCTTCGGTGGTGAGGAACATCTGTCCCATGATTTTGTTGATACTCGCACCCTTGTGGGCGATGAGATCAGGCATATAGGGCCCCAGATAATCGTACGCCATAAAGAGTACGGCGATCACCGGCAGCGCCAGCCCCAGTACCCGTCTGGCCGCCTTGATGAGCAGAATGATCCCGGCAATGGCAGCGATCACATCGAGTTTGGACCAATCTCCGGAGTGGGCATTGAGTGCGTCGTAATTGAGGAAAATATAGAGCGCCGTCAATGCCGCGGCCGGTGCGATGAAGAAGTTCCAGAACGGAATGGTGTGCATGGTGCGCTGATTTTTGAACATCGGGTACATGAAAAAAGCCAGTACAAGAGCAAACGCCAGGTGTATCGATCGGACAAACACACTGTTGACCGGGACGATGACCACATAGATCTGAAACACTGCCCAGGAAAAGGCAATGATCGAGATAAGCCAGTCCTCCCAGCTGCCCGGCTGCAGAACCCGCTGTCCTTCGAGTTTCTCAACAAGTTCCTCTTCTTTGTGCAGGTCCTCCTCGGACACCTGCGTTTTGACCTCTTCTTTCATGAATCCCTCCTTGTGACATGTTTCTGATCTTCCCATTCGCTATGAGAAGACGACAAACATGCGTGCCGCTCCAGACGGCACACAAGGGGCAGGGATTATTTGAGAATGCCTGCTTCTTTGAAGGCTTTGACCGCACCGGGATGCTGCTCGATGGAGAGACCGTCAAGGAGCGATTCTTTGGTGATGGTTTTGTAGGCAGGGTGGAGTTTTTTGAACGCATCAAAATTGTCCAGGATGGTCTTGGTCAGTTCATAGACCACTTTTTCATCGATTTTGCTGCTGGTGGTCAGGACCGCCTTGACCCCGATACTGGGGGTATCATGCTCAACACCCTTGTAGAAGGTACCGCTGATGATCCCTTTGGCATAGTAGGGGTATTTGGCAACCAGCTCATCAATCGGTTTGCCGTCGATGGGTACGAGGTCGATGTCAACGGAGTTGGAGGCGTCTTTGATGTTGGCGGTGGGGTGACCGAAGACTCCGAAATAGCCGTCGATCTTGTGGTCTTTGAGCATGGTAGGTCCTTCGGTGGACTTGAGCTCATTGGCCAGGGCGAGGTCCTCTTTTTTGACCCCGAACGCGTCCATGACGATCTCGGTGGTCATGCGGGTACCCGAGCCGGGGATATCGATGTTGATCTTTTTCCCTTTCATGTCGGTGATCTTCTTGATGCCGGCATCCTTGCGGACGACGAAGGCCAACAGTTCCGGATAGATCGCCATGACACTGCGGAGCTCTTTGATCGCTTTGTCTTTGAATTTTCCTTCACCGTTGAACGCTTGATAAACAGTGTCCGACTGGGCAATACCAAAATCCAGCTCACCGGCCTTGATGGTATTGACGTTGTAGACAGAGCCACCGGTCGATTCGACCGAACAGCGGATACCGGTCTCTTTTTTGCGCTTGTTCATCATGCGGCAGATTGCTCCGCCGGTGGGGTAATAGGTTCCGGTGACCCCACCGGTACCGATGGTGATAAACTGGGTAGCAAATGCCGAGCCGCTCAGCAAAACCGAAGCCGCAATGACCGATTTGAGGGTGATGTGTTTCATGTGTACTCTCCTTATGAGTCTGTGTAAGATGTGCCTGCCATTGGAGTCGGCTGCGTCCCGGTATGGAGGCAGCCGATCCAATGCGCAACATCAAATCATACTCAATAAAACTTTAGAGAACACTTCAAAAAAATATTTTTGTTTCAGAAAAGTTGTGAATCTTTTCAGGATGAATCATGTCAGAACATTATCGATATTTGGGTACAATGATCGCATGGAACAACTCATCGTCACCATCAACCAAATGATCCCGGATCGTCTGATGCACCTTGTGGTGGCACTGCACACAACACCGGGACATATTGTTGTCGCTTTGGGGCTGCTGGCGGCTCTTTTGCTGATACGGTTTGTTCTGGCGCATCCGGTCCGCTCGACCATCAAACTGGCCCTTTCGATGCGACGCAACCACATGCTGTATCGGCAACTTTTTCGTCGTTACGACAAACTGGTGCGGCCTTTCAACTATCTGATCTCGCTCTTTTTCATCCGTCGGATTATCGAGTTGTTTGTCTCGGTTGAGCGTATCGATTTTTTGTTCGAAGTGATCTACATCCTGCTGGTGGCCTGGTGGGCGTATGAGGTGGTGAAGTTCTTTCTCTACACCTCTCTGTCGATCCGCATCCACCGTCAGGAAAAGGTGCGCAAAGAGTTTTTTAATCTCTTTTTGAATATCTTCAAAATCATCATTGCCGTGGTAGTGATCCTGGTGGTTTTGTCACGGATGGGCGTGGATTTGACCGGTCTGATCACCTCGTTGGGGATCGGAGGGGTCTTGATCGGGTTTACCGCCAAAGATACGCTGACGAACTTTTTTGATTCGATCCGTCTGGTGAGCGAGCAGGCTTTCAGTCTGGGGGATTGGATAGAAAGTGGCGATATTGAGGGATTTGTGGTGGAAATAGGTCTGGCTGCTACCCGTATCAGAACATTCGATAATGCCTTGGTGACTATCCCCAATTCCCAACTTGCCAACAGCGCCATACTCAACTGGTCTGCCAGGCTGGTGGGGCGTCGTATCAAGTTCGATCTGAGACTCAAATACACTTATGATACCGCAGAGATATCCAGAGTAGTTGATCAGATTAGAAAAATGCTCAACACGCATCCGGGTATAGTCAATGAGGCCAAATTGCGAGATTTGGTGCGTTCCAAGCGCACAGTTGAGAACGGACTTTTCAATATCGAGGACAAATTCGGGGTCAAAAAAACATTACTGGTCTATTTTGATTCTATTGACAGGTACTCTATGAATATATTGGTATATGCTTTTTCAGAATCGGTCAACTGGGAAGAGTGGCTGCGTGTCAAACAGGAAGTATTGCAACGTATCATCAAAATCATTGATACATCAAATCTCGAGCTATCAGTCCCTGCCGAAGAGATATTGTTGGCCAACAAACCCCATATTGGGTCAACCGGATCAAGCAAAAAATTGCAGTAAGCCCTTTGTGGTGGTTGGATCGCTTCCGGCTACACAGGACACAAGCAGCAGGTTGTGTCTCCCGTCATGCACTTTTGCAGGACGGGAGCTTGTGTAAGAGCGTTTTATTTTTTGGCTGAAGCAAGTTTCAACAATGTGGCAAACTGCTCTTTGGACAAGAGTTTTTGCACTGTATGGATACAGTCCAGGTGCGCCATGGTCATTTTCTCTTTGGCATCAGCAATCTTTTTGACCAACTCTTCCACACTTTTGGGGTCTTTGCCTTCTTCCAATACGGCTTTGGCAAGTTGGAGCTCCATCGTTTTGATCTCTTTGGCCATCTTGGCAGAAACAGGGACGATGGTTTTTGCCATATTTTGCAATTTTGACAGCTGCTCACTGGTGAGCTTGAGTGTGTCGCCTTCTGGATGGTAGAGAGCCGTTCCTACCAAAAATGGAAGATTTTGGCTTACCAAAAAGTAGTCTTTGAGAAAGTCCTCTTTTTGTGCTCTGTAGTAGGGACTTGTTTCCCCGCCCATTTTCATAAGCTTTTGAAAAGCCTCAGGGTCTTTTTGGGCATTTGGTTTGGCTACACCCTGAGTCGCGACAGCAACACTTAGGGCAGCGGCAAGTAGTAGATTTTTTTTCATTTTTCATCCTTTTTTATTTGAATTGGAAATGATAGTGTAACTCATTATCGCTTAATAATATTGACCAGCTTATCAAAAACTTCTTGCCAAACTGTGTCAAACGGTGAGGAAAATTGTTGTATAATATCCGATTGATTTATTGACGACAGGGGATAAGATTTGAGCAAATATGGTCTGATACAGGTATATGGTGCCAGGGAGCACAACCTCCAAAACATCGATGTCACGCTGCCTAAGAACCGGCTGACGGTCATTACCGGCATTAGCGGCAGCGGCAAATCGACGCTGGCGTTTTCGACCCTCTATGCCGAGGGGCAGCGTCGGTACATCGAGTCGCTCAGCTCGTATGCCCGCCAATTCCTCGGGCGGGTCGGCAAGCCCGATGTCGACAAGATCGACGGGCTTACCCCTGCCATCGCCATCGACCAGAAAACCACCTCCAAAAACCCCCGCTCAACGGTCGGGACCATCACGGAGATCTACGACTATCTTCGGCTGCTGTTCGCGCGGGTTGGGCGCCAACACTGCCATCAGTGTGGTCAGCCGATCAGTTCGATGTCGGCCTCGGACATCATCACCGAGGTGCTGCGCCTTCCCGAGGGGGCCAAACTGGTGATCATGGCACCGCTGGTCAAGGAGAAAAAAGGGACCTTTGCCGACCGGATCGAATCGCTCCGCCACAAAGGTTTCGTCCGGGCACAGATCGACGGGGTGATGGTGCGTCTCGATGAGGAGATCGAACTGGCCAAGACCAAAAAACATACCATCAAAGTGGTCATCGACCGGGTCGTGGTCAAAGAGAGCAACAAAGAACGGATCGGACAGGATGTTGAAAAAGCGCTGGGAGAGAGCTACGGTGAAGTGGAGATTGATGTACTCAATGCCGAAGAGATGGGCCTGGAACGCAGCTACTATCACTATTCGGAACACTTGGCGTGTTTTGACTGCAAGCTCAGTTTTGAGCCGTTGGAGCCCGTGAGTTTCTCCTTCAACTCTCCCAAAGGGGCCTGCCCCACCTGCGACGGGCTGGGGATTCGATACACGCTTGATCTGACCAAGATCATCGACGGAGCCCTCTCCATCGACAAAGGGGCGGTCAAGATCATGTACGGCTTCAACAAAAGCTATTACTACAAATTTCTCCTCGCCTTTTGTGCACAAAACGACATCCCGACCGATCTCCCTTACGAAGCGCTCCCGGAACACCAGAAAAAAGCGGTTCTTTACGGGTTGGGGACGGCGGTCGATTTTACCTGGAAGCGCCACAAGCTTACCCGGGAGTGGCCCGGGGTGGTCAAGTTTGCGCATGAGATGTTCAAAGACGAAAATGATGTGGCCGAGTACATGACCGAAAAAGTGTGCGATGCGTGTGGGGGCAACCGGCTCCGTCCCCGATCCCTCGCGGTCAAGATCGAGGGAAAGAACATCGCCGATCTGGTCAACATGCCGATTGAGGAGAGTCATGCCTATTTTAATGATGCGGCCAATTTTGCCCACCTGAGCGAACAACAGGCGCTTATTGCGGCTCCAATCCTCAAGGAGATCCGGGAGCGGCTCTTTTTCCTCTACGATGTGGGGCTGGGGTACCTGAGTCTGAGCCGGGATGCCCGTACCATCAGCGGGGGGGAGGCGCAGCGCATCCGGATCGCCAGCCAGATCGGTTCGGGACTGACCGGCGTGATGTATGTGCTGGATGAGCCGAGTATCGGTCTGCATGAACGGGACACCCTCAAGCTTATCCGCACCCTTCAGTCCCTGCGGGACAAGGGCAACACTGTGATCGTGGTCGAACACGACAAAGAGACCATCGAATCGGCAGACTACATCATCGACATCGGACCCGGGGCCGGCGCGTACGGCGGCCAGATCGTCTTTGCCGGGGAAGCGAAAAAACTTGCCAAAGCCAAAACCCTGACCGCCGAGTACCTCTACGGCAAAAAACGCATCGACTATCCGCATGACCGTCCGCAGGAAGTGTGGCTTGAGATTGCCGGCGTGACGATCAACAACATTGCCAATCTTTCAGCAAAGATTCCGCTGCGCAATTTCGTCTGTGTCACCGGCGTAAGCGGTTCGGGGAAGAGTTCGCTGATCCTCCAGACGCTGTTGCCTGCCGCGCGCGAGATCCTCAACCATGCTAAAAAAATCAATCGTGTCGAGGGGGTGGAGGTCCGGGGGCTTGAGCATCTGGACAAAGTGATTTACCTCGACCAAAGTCCCATCGGCCGTACCCCGCGCTCCAATCCGGCTACCTATACGGGGATCATGGATGAGATCCGCAAACTTTTTGCCCAGACCAAAGAGGCCGAACTGCGCGGCTACAAAGTGGGACGGTTCAGTTTCAACGTCAAAGGGGGCCGCTGCGAGAAATGCCAGGGGGACGGTCAGATCAAGATCGAGATGCACTTTCTCCCCGATGTCCTCGTCGAGTGTGACGCGTGCGGCGGGACCCGCTACAATGAGCAGACGCTGGAGGTGCATTACCGGGGCAAAAGCATCGCCGATGTCCTGGCGATGAGTGTGGGGGAGGCGCTGGAATTTTTCAAAGCCGTCCCGGGGATCGCGGCCAAGCTCAGTACCTTGAGGGATGTGGGGCTGGACTACATCGCGCTGGGGCAGAACGCCACCACCCTCTCCGGCGGGGAGGCGCAACGGATCAAGCTCGCCAAAGAGCTCAGCCGCAAAGACACCGGCAACACCCTCTATATTCTGGATGAGCCCACCACGGGACTGCATTTTGCCGATGTGGATCGTCTTACGGGGGTGCTGCACCATTTGGTCGATCTGGGCAACAGTGTGGTGGTGATCGAGCACAACCTTGACATGGTTCGAAACGCCGACTGGGTCATTGATATGGGCCCCGAAGGGGGGAACAAGGGGGGGAAGATCATTGCGACCGGATCCCCGGAGACGATCGCGAAGGGACACGAAAAAACCGGCAGTTATACCGGCAAATACCTCGCGCAGTGATTATTTGGCAAGGACAAAACGCAACAGGTTTTTCCCGATGATCAACAGCGCGACAGCCGCGAGGATCTCATAGCCGATCACCCAGTCGAGCAGCGATCCACCGGTATGGACATGCGAATAGAGTTCCGCATCCCCCCCGGCAACGTAAAAAAAGAAAAAAGCCATCCCGGTCAATTTGGGGAGAAAGAGAAAAAGCGTCAGGTAGGTGATCCCCCGGTATCCGTCCGGGATCAGGCCCGATCCGGCGAAGGCGACATCCTGTTGCATGAAGGCGTTGAAACGCCCTTGCGGCGAGTTGACGTCGATGTATTTTCGTCTCTTTTTTCGTGAAGATGATACCGATTTTTTCTCAGCTTTTCGGCGTTTGCGAACCGCCTCGAGATAGATATCCCCCGCATCGAATGATGACCCTTTTTTCAAATGTTATCCCCATACAGTCGAAAATTTGTATGATGGAGTATAGCATAATTCATGGTATTTAGCCAACGTTGTCCTCCTCTAACAACAATTTGGTTAGAATTGTTTCATTTCTTTCCAGGGGCACTTATCTATGCAGACATTGACCATCATCGATACGTTTGGTTTCTTTTTCCGTGCTTACTATGCGCTGCCTCCTCTGCGTAACTCGGCCGGATTTCCGACCGGGTTGCTGACCGGATTTATCAATATGATCCATCAGCTGGAAAAAGAGCATGCGACCGACTACCTCGTCTTTGCGCTCGACAGCAAGGGGCCGACGTTTCGCAACGCAAAATATCCCGAGTACAAAGCCCACCGTCCGCCGCCGCCCGAGGAGCTGGTCCAGCAGCTTCCTGTCGCGATCGCCTGGATCGAAAAAATGGGATTTGCCCATGTCTCTGCCGAGGGGTTTGAGGCCGATGACGTGATCGCCACCATCACCCGGTGTGCCGTGGAAGCGGGGATGCGGGTACGGATCATCTCGCACGACAAAGACCTCTATCAGCTGATCGACG
>CAYSQV010000032.1:0-10636 GCA_964433295.1 uncultured Nitratifractor sp.
CGAGACCATCAAAGGTTTCAAAGGGCTCTTGAACGGCGAGTACGATGATCTTCCCGAAGCGGCCTTCTACATGGTCGGAAACATGGATGAAGCGATCGCCAAAGCAGACAAGATGAAAGAAAAGGCCTCATAGGCAAAAAGGAACCCGATGAATACCATGAAGCTTGAAATCGTCACGCCCCACGGATTGGTGTATGACGGCGACATTGCGCAGGTGACATTGCCGGGCAAAGAGGGAGAGTTCGGGGTATTGCCCGAGCACGCCTCGCTGGTGGCTTTGTTGGATGCGGGGGTCATTGCGATCGATCTGGGCAACCACAAAGAGATCAATGTTGCTATCAACGGCGGATACGTTAAGGTCGATGAGAGCAAGGTCAGCTGCATTGTTGACGGTGCGGTCGCTCTCAACGATGATGACGGTCAGCTCTCTGCCCGCCTCGATGAGGCCAAAGAACTCCTCAAAAAAGCAGAAACATCCAGTACCGCAATTGCCACTGCGGTCGGCAAGGTGGAGTCGATCGCCAAAGCACGATAAAGGTTTGGCTGTGTTATCTGCCCTGGGTCATTATCTCTCCCAAAGCAGTGCGATCACCCTGCTGGTGATCGGTCTGCTCTCTCTCTATTTTATTGCCACTTTGTGGATATTTTTCTACCGTTACCGCATGCTAGACAAGCGGTTGACGTTTGAAGCCAATTCCCTCTCGCGTATTTACATGGGGCGGGCAAAAAATGTCGCCAAAAACTCGGTGCTTTTTAGCTACATCGCCCGAGTTGATACGCTTTCACCCGAGATACTCAAGGCGGCGATCAGCGACACGATCCGTATCTCGACCCGGGGGCTGACATTTCTCTCCATTGCCTCTTCGACGGCACCGTTCATCGGTCTGTTTGGTACAGTGATCGGTATCCTGGAGACCTTTGCCAAGCTCAGTACCCAAAAAAGTGCGGCACTCTCCGTGGTGGCTCCGGCCATCAGTGAAGCGCTGATCGCGACGGCCGTCGGTATTTTTGTCGCCATTTTTGCCTATTCATTCCACCTGCTGCTCAAACGCAAAGCCTATGAGCTCAGCTCGGTTCTCGAATCGCAGGCCGAAGTGATGCTGGCGCAGCATGAGGATAGCAGTGATGTTCCATTGGGACGATGACCCAGATCTGAATATCACGCCGCTTGTCGATGTGATGCTGGTGCTTATGGCGATCCTGATGATCACGGCCCCCACGATCAACTACGAAGAGCAGATCTCTCTGCCGCAGGGGACACGTTCCAAGGCCGCGACCAAACACCCCAGTCTCACCATCCGCATGGACAAAAACAAAAAGATCTATCTGGGCAAGGAGACCTTTACATTGCAGAATTTCCCGGATAGCTTTATGCTTAAAGCCAAGGATTTCGATCCAAACAGCGATGTGTTCATCCGTGCCGACAAGGATCTGGACTACGGCAGCGTCATGCGCCTGCTGCGCAGTGTCAAGGCGGTCGGTTTTGCTCAGGCATCACTGATTACCGAATGATGAAACTCCATCCGAAATACCTCTCCGGTCTGGCGGCTGTGGGTATCTATGTCGGGATTATTGGATTGATTTTTTTCTATTTCGGATACCGCAGCGAGACAAAAAATACCCATTTTGTTGCCAAAAATGCCAACGCCATTACCGTGACGCTTCAGGCACCCAAAAGAACAAAAAATCCGAAGAAAAAATCGACAAAATCTCCATCCAAACCCAAGCCGAAAAAGATCAAACACGCCAAGCCCAAACCGTTGGTCTCCAGGAAGCCTGCCAAAGTCAAACCGACCAAACCGGCCAAGAAGAAACCCATCACAAAAAAGCCGGTCAAAAAGATCCAAGCGAAAAGTCTCTTCTCAAACATCAAAAGCAGACCAAACTCCAGGCCAAATAAGACAAAGACCGCACACAAGCCAAAGGCTGCAAAAAAAAGCGGACAAACCTCAAAACCCCTCCGCAATGCCCTCACGAAGCAACCGATGCAGGACAAGGGGGTTGAAAACCGCTACCTTGCCTCGGTGCAGGAGCGGCTCTACGGTTGGCCTGCCCAGTCCAACTTCGCCGGCGCGGTCTTTACTATTGGGCTGACCATCCATCCCAACGGACGGTTTGAGTATGTGGTTCTGCGCCCCTCGGACAACCCCGAATTTAACCGCACCATTGAGCAGTATCTCAAGCAGTTGCGGGAGATTGGGTTTGATCCTACGCCCAGGGGAAAAAAGTATGAATTCAAGGTGGAAATTGTGGCAAAATAGGCGGGAAAAAGATTTTTTTTAGGATGGGGTGGATAGAGTGAGGGAGCGCTTCGGGAGCAGACAAGGAGAACAGGATCGAATATTCAGCATGGGAAATGGTTTTTTATTACGGCTTTCTTCTGTTGGGAGGGGTGCTGGTTTTTGTCGCATTGGCACACATTGTCTATCAGAAACGCTCTTCGGTCAGCATGATCTCGTGGATGCTGTTTATTGTTTTTCTGCCACACATCGCGGCACCGCTCTACTTTTTGATCGGCATCCGAAAACGTGATCCGCAAAAACACAAGAATTTTCTCTCGTTTTCCCGAATCGATACAGACGAAGACTATCGGCTGGATGATACCGAACACGCGATCGCCGCTATCCTGGAGAAGAACGGAATACCTCCGGCGACACGTGCCAACGAACTTGAATTGATCACCGGGGATGTTGCGGCCTATCGTGTTTTGATGGATGCGGTTGGATGCGGCGACCGAACGGATCGAGATAGCGACATATGTTTTTGCTTTTGACTCGATGACCCAGACGCTTTTGGAGCGCCTGACACTCAAAGCAAAGGAGGGGATCTCGGTGCGACTGCTGCTGGATCTTCTCGGATCATATCGGGCCTATTTCCAGCAGAAAAAATTTGCTCCGCTGCGGGAAGCGGGGGGCAAGTAGTCTTTTTCACGCCGGTGCTTCGGCATCCGTTTCAAAACTACATCAATCTCAGAAACCATCGAAAAATCTATCTGTTTGACCGGAAGGTACTGCTAAGCGGCGGCATGAATTTGACCAATGAATACATGGGGATGCCCGACGGTACCCGACGGTGGAAGGATCTTCTCTATCGGATTCAGGGGCCGGCCGTAGCCTATTTTGCCACCATTTTCAGCAGCGACTGGGACTACGCAACCGGAGAGGACGATCGGGTGCTTCCGAGGGAAACCGAAGAGAAGTATACCGGTTCGAGCTGGGTTCAGGTGGTCCCTTCCGGCCCGGACATCCCCAAAGACGCTCTGTACGAGGCACTGCTCAACGCGATCTATTCTGCCAGGGAGAGGATATGGGTCGTCACACCCTATTTTGTCCCGGACGAAAACATTTTGCAGGCATTGATCGTGGCACGGGACAAGGGGGTGGATGTGAAATTGATTACGCCAAAAGTATCCAACCATCGCATTGCCGATCTGGTACGCAGCTCTTATATGCGGGAGTTGGAGGAGGGGGAGCCGACGTGGTGCTCTATGCCGGAGAGATGCTGCACGGCAAAGCCGTTTTGATAGACAGTGTCGGGGGGATGGTCGGTTCACTCAACCTTGACAATCGCAGCCTTTTTCTCAATTACGAGGTGGTAGCTTTTGTCTATTCAGCGGTGTTTCTCCAGCATCTGGAGCAATGGATGGAAGCGCTGATCGGGCACTCTGAGCGCGGAATGGCTCCGGCCGGTAAGCTTCGGGAGGCGCTGGAGAATGTGATGAAAGTCTTGGCGCCGCTGGTCTGATGTTTGCTCCTTCTACGATCCATCACCGTGACTGTCCAAGCGGCTGCACGCCTCACGTAGCGGATGCATTCGGACTGGTCTGCTGGAACGTGCACAAACAAAATCATATTGATGAGCGCTTGAGTCTGTATCTGCAGGAACGGTTCGCGTCACAGGCCGATTTTCTGCTGCTGCAGGAAGTCGGGTTTGCGCGGGCAATGTGCGTTGGAGGGGTATGCCTTTGAAGCGGCGGCAAACATGGAAAGGGACGATACCTATTACGGCGTGCTGACGGCGAGCCGGACCATGGCGGTGGAAGCAGAGGCTTTTTTGTCGCACGAGCGGGAAGGGATATGGGGCACACACAAAAGTCTGGTACTGGGCCGATACCTTTTTGGGGACGGTACGTCGATATTGGTGGCCAATGTCCATGCGATCAATTTCCGGGAAAACCGCGCCTATCGCCAAGAAAATGAGCGGATTTTTACCTACCTTGCTGAGCATCGGGGTCCTATGATTTTGGCCGGGGATTTCAATGCATGGAATGCCACGCGCACCCGCGACCTGCTAAGAAGGGCGGAGCGCTTGAACCTTGCACATGTTCCGGTCGATCAACAGGTCAAATCCTTCCGGGGTTATCCTCTCGATTATGTATTTTATCGGGGGATGGAACTGAGGGAATATGCCGTCGATGATACACATGCTGTCTCGGATCACCATCCGATTTTTGCCTGTTTTGAAAGAGGATAAAGGTCTTTTCAGCGCTACCCGATCTCTTCAAGGTACCATCGGCGAAGTTGTTGTGTGATCGTGCCCGGCCGACCGTCGCCGATCGTATGTCCGTCGATCTGAATGACGGGATAGATCAAGGTGGTGGCGCTGGAGAGGAACGCTTCATCTGCCGCGTAGGCTTCGTCGGGGGTGAATGGGCGTGTTTCGATCGGGATATGCCGCTTGGCCGCGATATCCAGAATACGGCGGCGACGTATGCCGGGGAGAATGGAGGTGGAGAGCGGACGGGTAATAAGGACCCCGTTACGAACGATGTAGGCCGAAGAGGCGGTCCCCTCGGTCACATACCCCTGCTCGACCATCCACCCCTCATAGGCCCCCTGGCGTACGGCCTGCTCTTTGGCGATACTTTGCCCGAGCAGGGCGATCGATTTGATGTCCCGTCTTTGCCACCGGATGTCGGGGACGGTAACAACGCGGACTCCCTCCCGTGCATGGGGGCTGTCGAGGATGTTTTTGGGGAACGAAAAGGCAAGGCAGGTTGGTTCCAGATTTTTGGGAAATTCAAACACGCGGGGAGCAGCGCCGCGTGTCACCTGCAGGTAGATCCCCCCTTCATTCAGGCCGTTGCGTTCCACCAATTGGTGCAACACATCGAGGCATGCTTCGGGCTCCAGAGGCCAGGGGAGCTCCAGCGCCGCCATGCTCCGCTCGAAACGTTCCCAAAACGGTGCGACGTCGATCAGTTCTCCCCGGATGACCGGGACAACCTCATAAACTCCGTCGGCCAATAAAAACCCGCGATCAAATATGGAGACAGTGGCTTCATCTTCCGGCAAAAATTCTCCATTGAGGAAAACAACAGACTGCATGGGGCTCCTTTTTGCTTGTCGGTATTATACCGATTTTATCTCCAGAAGCAGGAGGCGCGGGTATCATTCTGTCCGGGAAGAAAATACAATGACGGCTCTTCGCAGGAAGAGCCGGGAGGCAGGGTCAGTCGTTGCGTCGGCCGGGGAGGACAAACGCAAGAAGGATCAAAACAACGCCAATCCCTCCGGCGACATACGTTGCCGGAACGTTGGGGATCAAGGCGGTGTATTTCTCGACGCCGGTATTGGCCAGTGTCGCTTTGCCTCCAAAGAGTTTTTGGAACAAAAACGTCCCTTTGAGGCTGCCATACATCAGCATGAAAACAAACGCACCAAGCAGTCCGCCGAGGATGAACATCCAGGCATCTTTGCGTCCGGCGCCTGCGGCGACGACCGATGTCCCGGGGCAAAAACCCGACAGTGCCCAGCCGGCACCAAACACGAGCCCCCCGACGATCACGCCGATGTAAGCAGTTTTGACGCTGAAGTGGGCTTCAATGATTCCCATGGAGGCCAACACAAAGAGCAGCAAACTGCTGAAACCGATCGAGAAGAGGATCACTTTGAGAAGGTGATAATCTTTCAAACGCAACATATCGATGATACGCTGAGGATTGGCCGCTCCCGATTTTTGAAGGACAAAGCCAAACAGAAGTCCAAATACCGCTGCTAAAATTACCTGTGACATTTCAACTCCTTTTCTCAGTGTCTGTACAAAATTTTTGCGACCGGAATTGCCATGGCAAAAGTCGCCAAAGCAAACAAATACCCGCTGACCGATGTCTGCATCATGCCGCTCATCATGTGTCCGCTGGAACATCCTCCGGCAAGTCGGGCACCCCATAAAACCAGAAAACCGCCGATAAACGCAAACAAAAAGCGCTTGCCGACGGTATCCCCGTAGTTTTCATACCAGACATCGGGCATGCTGCGCTCTGAGCGGGAGGTGGGCTCAGACTGCATGATGTAGGCCAGGAGCCCTCCAACGATCATGGCGACGACAAACACAAAGCTGTAGTTCATCGGTTTGGCGATGTTTTTGGCGTATTTGCCTCCGCTTTTGTTGAGATAGGCATTGGTACTGGCGTAACCTTTTTTTGCTTTATCATCTTTGACAACCAATCCGCTGGAGAGGCCGTTCCAGATGATCCCGTCCAATATCACAAATTGGGTCGAGACCCCGATCGGTTTGACAAATGTTACGGTGATGAGGAAGATCAGACCAAGCATAATACCGCTGGTCTTCCATCCCCATTCTTTGGCGGTAAAGAAGTTTCCCATAGTATACATCCTTTCTTTCATTTTTAAGATCAAACAATATAACTCTATAGTATTTAATCTTATGTATAAATTAAAAATAATTATAATCATAAATATCTCTTTCTGAAAAATAATGTTTAGGTAACTAAAATGTGTTACGATCCGGGATATTGAAGCATCGGAGAGGGTAATCATACTATTTAATATTGATTTCAGCCCCTCCTTGGTACAATACGCTATTCCAGCAGACAGGGAGTTTCAATGCGCTACGGACTGATCGTCCTTTTTTCGTTGTCACTTTTTGCCGGATACGATGCCAAGTTGACGATCGAAAAAAAGGTCGACCAGCGGGCAAAAGTTGCTATCATTGATGGCAGTATCCCAACAAAGATCAGCAAGAAAATTCATGAGATCTTTGTAGCTGATTTGAAGATAAGTGGCCATTTTTTGCCTGACGGGCAGTACCGAAGCGCCGATTATGAAGGGAGCGGATTTGATCCGGCCCTGCGCAGCGGAGCGTACGTGATCACCTACCGGTATTCTGAAAAACCCGATACCAATACTTTGCTGGTGAAGGTCCTCCAGGCCACCAACTCCAAGATGGTGATGGAGGGACGGTATGCAGTGGGCAATCGTGCCAAATTCCCTTTTCTGGTCCATAAAGCGGTGACAGAGATCAATGCCAAACTCCATTTTGAACCCATCGACTGGATCAATCGCTATGTTGTTTTTGCCCGCTATACGGGTCGCAAACAGAGCGAAATAGTGCTGGCAGACTACACGTTCAACTACGTCAAAAGGATCATCCGGGGCGGGTTGAACCTCTTTCCCCATTGGGGAGACGCATCCCAAAAAACGCTCTATTACACATCCTACGTCAAAGGACGCCCGACATTGTATCGGCTCGATCTTTATACCGGCAAACGCACGGTTGTTACCAGTTCCACCGGGATGCTGGTGTGTTCGGATGTACGAACGGACGGGGGGAAACTCCTCCTGACCATGGCACCCGACGGGCAGTCGGACATCTACGAATACGACACCAACACAACCCGGCTGCATCGTCTGACCCACTTCAGCGGTATCGACGTAAACGGGGTCTATGCGGACGGCGGCCGATCGCTGGTGTTTGTCTCCAATCGCCTCGGGTATCCCAATGTGTTTAAAAAAGATCTAAACAGCAACAGCGTGCAGCAGATTGTGTTTCACGGCAAGAACAACAACAGCGTGGATGCGTATGGGGATACCGTGGTGTTCAGTGCCCGGGAAGGGCAGGGGGTGTTCAACCTTTATACTACCCATACTGACGGCAGCGGGGGCAGACCCCTGACCAGCACCGGGGTCAACCAATTTCCCCGTTTTTCTCCGGACGGCAATACGATACTCTACATCAAGCGGAGTTATGAAGGCAATGCCGTCGGATATTTGGGGCTCAAGACCAATCAGAGTCTTCTTTTCCCGCTTGGCGATCGCAAGATCCAGTCACTGGACTGGTAAACATACACACAAAGGATACAGAATGAATAAAACAGGATGGATTATGACAGCTTTTTTGGTGAGCATTGCCTTGAATGGATGTACCCAACAGCGTGCACCCATCCCCGAAGGAGGGCAGGTCTCCAATACGCAGGTAAGTCTGGACAACGACCGTGTTTCCGGTGGGGTCGACGGCAACGGCAAATACACCGGCAGCGACGGAGTGAGCCGCAGCGGGTTCAAGATGCTCTATTTTGGCTACAACAGTTATCAACTGGATAACGGTCAGGTGCAGCGGGTCATGGGTGATCTCCCCCGCATCAAAAGCCTGGCAAAACAGAGCAAGATCCGTATCGAAGGCAACTGCGATGAGTTCGGTACCGATGAGTTCAATTATGCGTTGGGACTGAAGCGTGCCAAGGCCGTCAAGGCGTTGCTGGTCAGTAACGGTATCCCCGCTGAGAGGATCGCGGTGGTCAGTTATGGCGAGAGCAATCCGACGTGTCGCGGGCACAAAGCTGCCTGCCATGCCAAAAACCGACGCGCCGAGATCAACAAGGCACGCTGATGAGACGGTACGTACTTTTGACGGCGCTGATCTTCGGCCTGGTGGGTGCCGAACCTTTTGTCTACGGAGGATCGGGCACCGGATCCAAGCAGGTCAAACGCAATCAAACCGCTATCTATAAGCTTCGACAGGAGACAGCGCGTCTCCGCGAAGAGATCGACGGACTGCGCAGCATCATCGAAGGGCTCAACCGCTCCATAGGGCAATTGCAGCGTCAGCAGGGGAATGCCGGAGACAAAAAAATACTTGCGGATATAGCCAATTTGATCGATCAGATCAATCAAAACTATGTCTCAAAAGCCGAATTAAAACGTGCATTGCAAAGCAAAAATCTCAAACAAACCTCTCAACCGACCCGCACCGCTTCCTCAACCAAAACGAAAAAAAGTACGCAGTCTGATTCTCTCAATGACCGTTTGGCCAAAGCCTCCTCCTCTGCACTGTACAGCAAAGGGGTGCGTCTGGTGAATAAAAAGCGCTATTCCGAGGCGAAAAAGCGCTTCGATATCCTGGCAAAACGGGGATACAAGAAGGCCTCGACCCACTTCTATCTCGGTGAGATCGCTTATCGGACCAGCCGCTACTCGGATGCGGTCGAGGAGTACAAACAGAGTGCCGAACTCAATGATAACGCCGGCTACATGGACAAACTGCTTCTGCACACGGGCATCTCCCTTGAGAAAAGCGGCGACCGGGAGCAGGCAAGGCGATTTTTTCAGGCAATCGTAGACGGTTATGCCGGTACCGCCAGCGCACGGATCGCCAGGAAACACCTCTGAATCGCCGCAGCGGCAAGATCCTCTCTTGCCCTTTTGGGCCCTTTTTCTCCCTTTACAGCCACTCTGAAGCTTCCTTCGTTAAAATAGCGCAATTTTAATCACAAGGAAATCATCATGGCAGTCAAAGCAAACAACCATGTTGTCGGCATCAAATACGAACTCCGGGAAAAAGGGGGCAATGAGATCCTCGACAGCAATACCCAGGACGCTCCTTTGGAGTTTGTAATGGGGACAGGCATGATCATCCCCGGTCTTGAGGCCGGACTGGTCGGCTTGAATGAAGGTGACGAGAAGAAGATAGAGGTCCCGGCAGCAGACGCTTACGGCGATTACAATCCCGAAGCGATCCAGATGCTCCCCCGTGAGCAATTCGAGGGGATCGATCTGGAGAAAGGGATGATGCTCTACGGCCAGGGCGAGGATGGACAGACGACGCAGGTCGTGGTCAAAGACTTCAACGACACCGATGTCACCATCGACTTCAACCACCCCATGGCGGGCAAAGATCTGGTCTTTGATGTGATCGTCACCAGCGAGCGTGAGGCGACAGCGGATGAAGCGGCGACGGGAGAAGTGGGCGGGGGGCATGAGCACGGCGCTGCCTGCGCCTGCTGATCTTCGCGTTATTTTGCAGCATCTTTGAATGATTGGCTTTGTTTCGCTCAGTCACATACTTCAAAGTATGCTCCGTCGCTACACTTGCACCAAAACATTCAAATCTACTGCAAACTACCGCGAAGCTCTCTTTATGGATCTTCGTCCGAAGCCTTTGGGTTCCGTTCGGTCACGTACTTTGTTGTATGCTCTTTCGCTCCACCCAAAGCCTTCGAATAAATCTCGCGCAAACTGAACAAAAGTTTTTCGCGACTTCATAGCCTTTTGGCGTAACGTTGTCAGTATCCCGTGTTCTATATTGGTGTGCAATTGCACACCCTGTGAGGACAAATCTTCCAAAATTCCTAATTCCTCATTCCTAATTTCTCATTCTTTCGATAAAATACCGTTAACTCAATCCAAGGATATAGCATGGCGGTAAAATTGGCATTTTTATTTCCCGGTCAAGGGTCTCAGGCTGCGGGGATGGGAAAAGATTTTTTTGACAACTCGGATCTGGCACGTGAAATGGTGGCTTTGGCTTCGGATCGAACAGGGATTGACTTTGAAAAACTGTTGTTTGAGGAGAACGATCTGCTGGGTCAGACGGAGTACACTCAGCCGGCTATTTT
>CAYSQV010000033.1:0-5425 GCA_964433295.1 uncultured Nitratifractor sp.
CCTCGACATTTTCGGGCAGCAATTCCCCTTTGCTGTTGCGCGAAAGGAATCCCACGATCTCCAGATTGTCATCGGTGCGCCGGTTGATCAGAGCGTAGAGGCGGCGTTTGTCTGTGATCTTCTCCATCCCCTTGAAGTAGTGATACGCATCGATATGGGCGCCAAGAAGCTTTCGCTCAAGCCTGTCAAACTGATCGTATTCATAGGTGATCTTCTTGTTGCGCACATAGGTACGCAGCGTCTGGCTGATCTTGCGGCTGCCGTCACTAATGCGATCGTTCAGCAGGGGGTCGACGTAGCGACGGTTAAACCTCGAAAGAGAAAAAACGATCCGATTGAACTGCCTTCCCAACGCGTTCATTCCACGGATCAAAGGGTGGTCTGTTCCCAGTTTTTCCTCCGCCCAGCTCAAAATATAGCTCAACGCAAACACCTCCAGGATCGGAGTGATCCACGAGTTGACCAAAAAGCCAAACAGTTTCGAAAACAGCAACAGCAGGGTTTTGGACAGACTGATGATGACCACTTTGAGCTCGGTAAACAGGATGATTTTGTCCAGATAACCTGTGTAGTAGAGGGCCACGATTGAGCCGCCGCCCAGCAGGATCGGCAGCAGGATGTTTCGGATCTTGGCCCGCAGATTCAACGTGGCATAAAAGTGCTTCATCTCCGCAAGTCCTTCGGAGAGCGGGTCGCTGATGTTGCGCTTGAGCCAGCGGGCAAAAATGGTATCCAGAAACCACCGTTTGATCAGCAGATAGAGCCCCTGCACAAACGTCAGCCCTTTGAGAAAGGCCAGCAGTTTCAGCTTCGATGCCGCCCAAAAGGAGAGCAGTGCGCTTTTGAACATCAGCGCCACGACGACCATGTAGCCGCTCAACAGCTTCCAGGTGTGCGGATAAAAGTGCTGCACGACGGCCGCCGCGGCCACCGGCACAAACACCGCCAGGGCCGCGATGGTGCGTCTGCGCATGATTACCTAATCTTCATCCGTCGCATCGGTCGTATAGACGCCGGTCATCTTCTTCCAGACGATCGAAGCATTCATTCCGATGAAAACAATCAGCCCCATGCCGATCACCGCAACCCAGCCAAGCGTGTTCCAGTTGCCGGTATCGAGCCAGCCTATCTGCGCCAGGCCGTAGACAAATGCCGCGATGATCGCCACAGCGATAAGCGCTCCGTATATCTTGATGCTCTGGAGGATCGCCTTGATCGCCATGATCCACAGCGCCAGCATTACGAGGATAAAAAAGGGCTTGAAGCCCGAGAGAGGATCGGCGCTGCTGATGTATCCGATAAAATGATGTCGCGTAGGATTCCATGTCCCCAAAGCCAGCGCAAACGAAAGAACCAGAGAGACCCACCAGCGCAGATGGGACTCCACTTTGCCGCTTTTGGTTCGGTTGGTTTGGGTAAAAAAGGACATGATCTGCTCCGTTAATGGTGTAATTGTGCTGTTATTATAGTCAAAGCCGTGTACTTTTGCAATGTGCTTATGCTATAATTGTCGCATTTATTGTTGTCATAAAGGTTGGGTCTATGCAGAAAAGTGGAATGGAAACAGGCGGTTCATGCGGTGGAGTGTTTTTGGCGATGTTCATCGTCCCCTTTCTATTTGTGGCCGCGTTGGGGGCAGCGTATCTCGGCTTGCTTCCGTTTAAGGTCGAGATCCATACGCTGGTGACGATCGGACTGATCTTTGTCGTTTTTCTCTTTTTTATTCGGCACAATGCCGCCTACGCCGCATGCCGGATCCGGCACAGTTTTGCTCTCATGGAGGATCAGCTCCAGGATGAGCTCAAGGCCAACGCGCTGACGATCATGGGCAAGACCAAATCGACCCTACAGGTGCGGGATTTCACCGAAGAGTTTTTCAAGGATGTCCGCGACGACAACTACGCCCGGGTCGCCTCCAGCGTTTTCCCGATGCTGGGGATTCTGGGTACCTTTGTCGCCATCGCGCTCTCCATGCCCGACTTTACCGTCAGCAGCGGGGACAAACTCGACCACGAGATCTCGCTGCTGCTCTCCGGGATCGGTACCGCGTTTTACGCCTCGATCTACGGGATCTTCCTCTCGCTGTGGTGGGTCTTTTTTGAGCGGAGGGGGCTGGGACAGATCGAACGCAGTACCCAGAAACTCGAAAATCTCTACGCCGACAAGATCTGGAAACGTTCCGAACTGGTCAAGCACGAACACGCCCAGACAGAGCTCAAAGACCAAAAGATCATCCAAACCCTCAAAGAGACCTTCAGTCTCGATTTTATCCGCGACCTCAACGAACAGTACATCAAAAATTACAAAACCATCATCGACGACACCACGCACAGCTTCGAACAGCTCAGCCGCCACATGCACAACGCCTCCCAGGAACTGCGCAGTACCCTCCTGACCCTCAATACCCGTGAGGAGAGCGTCAACGCCGTCGAGACGATCAAAGAGAACATCGAAGGGTTCAACCGTAGCGCCCAGACCCTCAGCCAAACCCTCACCCATTTCGACCAGAGCGTTCAGCACACGTTTGAATCGATCGACCAGGAGCTCGCGCGCGCGGTTCACAAACTCGCACAGATGACCGATCTCATCGCCCGCCATCATACCGCCATTGCCAAGCAGACATCGGAAGGTTCTGATGTTCCGGCGTGACAAAAACAGCACAGAGGAGAGCAACTTCTGGATCTCCTATGCCGATCTGATGGCCGGGTTGCTCTTTGTGTTTATCCTCCTCATCGGCGCTATCATCTCCAAATCGATCCTCATGCGCACCGATCTGCACAAAAAAGAGGATCGCCTCGCCGTCGCCGAACAGGCCCTCGATGAGAAGCGGAAAAAACTCAACCTCACGCAGGAACAGCTGGCCAGGATGACCCGGGAGCTTCGCCAGCGTGAAAAGCTCCTCCAGCAATCCAACCAGACACTTTTTCAGAACAAAATGGTGGTCAAACACCAACAGCATCTGATCAAAGACATCAACACCACGCTGGGGAAGAAAGAGGCGATCATCACCCGGCAGGAGGAGCAGATACGCCTGCAGGAGCAGGAGGTGGAGAAACTCCACAAGCTCCTGCGTGATCTCCAGGCCAATCTCGACAGCCAAAAACAGCAAACCGCCGCCGCACGCCAGACCACAGCCGACTTGAACAAAACCATTGTCCTCACCCGCAATGCCCTCAAACTCAAAGAACAGGAGCTCGAACGGCTCAACCAGCTTTTGCTCGCACGCAACACCAAGATCGATACGCTCAACGACAAGATCGTCCTGCTGCAAAATCTCACCGAGGAGTCCAATACCACGCTCCAGCAAAAACAGAAAAAGCTTCAAGAGTATGTCGGCAAAGTGATCGTCCTCTCCAATCAACTCACCGACCGGGAGCATGAGCTCAAGCTCAAGGACCAGAAGCTGGCCGATCTTCTTACCGCACTCGATGACAGAAAAACCCGCTACGACGATCTGCTTGCCCGCCTCAAAAGGCAGCGTGCCCAGATCCGTTCGCTCACCGGTATCCAGCTCAAGGTGATCGCCGCACTCAAGGAGACCCTGGGTGATGCGATCAACATCGATCGCGACAGCGGCGCACTGCGACTGGCCTCAAACATCCTGTTTGACAAGGGCAAAAGTGATCTCAAGGATGCGGCCAAAACCGAGCTTGCCAAAGCCTTCAACGATTACATCGGTGCCCTCGTGACCAACGAAGCGATCCGCCCCCATCTGGAACGGATCGTCATCGAAGGACACACCGACAGCGACGGGACGTATCTGTACAATCTCAAGCTTTCCCAGCAGCGGGCACTGGCAGTGATGAACTATCTGCTGACTCTGCCCATCGCCCGCAAGTACGACCTGCGCAAATACCTTGTCGCCAGCGGCCGGGCCTATCTTGATCCGATCATCCACAACGGCCTGGAGGACAAAGAAGCCTCCCGCCGCATCGAGATCAAGTTCCAGCTGCGCAACCGCGACGCCATGCACGAGATCGAAAGGATCCTCGATGCCGAGTAAGCCCTTTGAGCCTTATGCCCTACAGGATATCCTTAAACAGCTCGACAAACAGCACCAACGGCTGGAGAGATCCTTGAAAATTCCGGATACCAAACCAAAAAAACGGGGCTGGCTTCGGCGGCTTTTTGGATGGCTGGTGTAGTCCTGCGGATCAATAATCCCGTGCCACCTTGTACTCCGGATCGTCCGGCTCGTCGGTGATGTTGGCTTTGGCCTTCGCTTTGGCGAGGACAGCCTTGCAGTCGTCACTGAGGTGGCGCAGGGTGAGACGTTTGCCGGCTTTGGCGTATTTTTCGGTCAGTTTCTCGATCGCTTCGACCCCGCTGGAGTCCATGACGCGGGCGTTCTTGAAGTCGATCACGATGTTCCTGGGGTCGTTCTCCACATCAAACAGATCCGCAAACGCCTGCACCGAGCCAAAGAAGAGGGGGCCGTCGAGCTCGTAGAGTTTGCCATGCTGGCCCAACGGACGGGTTCGGGCGTAGACGCGGGCGTGTTTCCACGCGAAGACCAGCGCGGAGATGATCACCCCGGCGATGACCGCTACGGCCAGATCGGCGAAGATGGTGATGATGGTAACAGCCACCATCACCAGCGCGTCGCTTCGGGGCATCCGACGCAGGTGAGAGAAGCTGCTCCATTCAAACGTCCCGATACTCACCATAAACATGATCCCCACCAGTACCGCCACCGGGATGATATTGAGCGTATCGGTAAAAAGTGCCACCAATGCCATCAGCCCCACCGCGGCAGTGAGGGAGGAGAGGCGGCCCAGACCGCCGGAGGTGTAGTTGATGATCGACTGGCCGATCATAGCGCACCCGGCCATCCCGCCGAAAAAGCCGCTGGCGGTGTTGCCCAGCCCCAGCGCCACACACTCACGGTTGCCGCTGCCGCGTGTACCGCTGAGTTCATCCAGCACCGCCAGCGTCAGGAGCGACTCGATCAGCCCTACGAGTGCTGCGATCACTGCATAAGGAAGCACCATCAGCCACGCAGAGGGATCGGTCAGTGTCGCCGGCAGGTGAAAGGAGGGCAACTGCCCCTTGAAGGCGCTCAGGTCGGCCAGATCGCCGATGAGGATCGTATCCATGTGGGTAAAATAGACCATCAGCGTCAGCCCCACGATCGCCACCAGGCCCGAGGGGATCGCCGTGGTCAGGCGCGGCAGCAGATACATGATCGCCATCGTCGCTGCCACCAGCAGATACATCTGCCACCCCTGACCGTCGAAGAACTTCAACTGCGCCAGTGCAATCACGATCGCCAGTCCGTTGACAAAACCGTAGATCGCCGGCAGCGGCACCAGCCGGATGAATTTCCCCAGCCGCGCCAGCCCGAACGCCATCTGCAGGATCCCGGCCAGAATCGTCGCCAGGAAAATATAATCCAGCACCCCCATTGCCAGCGCATCGCCACTCA
>CAYSQV010000033.1:5435-10509 GCA_964433295.1 uncultured Nitratifractor sp.
CCCCACCCACACCCGGTGCGTGAAGTGCGGCGGAAGCCTCCAGCGCCAATCCCACCAGCACCACCGCCACCGCGCCGGTTGCGCCGCTGATCACGCCGGGTTTGCCCCCCAGCAGGGCCGTTACAAGCCCAATGACAAAAGCCGCATAGAGCCCGACGATAGGGCTCACGCCTACAATGAACGAAAAAGCGATCGCCTCGGGCACGAGCGCCACGGCGACCACCAGACCGGAGAGGATGTCGTTTTTGATGTTGTCGGTTCGGTAGTTGGTGAGGGTAAACACAGGTCTCCTTGATCGGGGCAAAAGGTGGCGGGATTCTACCACAGATCGGGTTGCAGACCCATGAGTGGTTATTTTATCTTTTTATGCTAAAATTGAGAGATAACTTAATGTTCAGGATATTTCAGGATGCAGCCATCCCCCTTTTTCACCCCGTATGTTATTTTTTTGGTCGGTACGGCACTTGTGCTGATGATGATCCTCTACATCTATTTCCGCTCGCGTGCCGAACACAGAAAACTCCAGGAATTGACCAACAAGGTCAAGGTCTATAACGAATCGATCGAAGCATACGAAGAGGGGATACTGATCCTTTCACACACCAACGAAGTGCTTTTTGTCAATCAGGAGTTCGCCCACTATTTTGGGGTCAAAGAGGATCAGGTCAACCGGGACTTTCTCTCCAAACTCAAACTCGTCAACATCAACAACCCCACCGACACCCTCCCTTTTCTCGATGCCGTTGACCGTCGCAAGCACATCACCGATGTGCAGGTGCCAGGGATGGTACACCCCGCACCCGTCCGGATCAGCAGCAATCTCTTCCGCGACCCCGAGGAGGGGGGCGACCACTTCTGGCGTGTGGTCGTCATGCACGATTTGAGCGAGTATTACCGTCTCCAGAAGCAGCTCCAGAAAACTCAGTCCTACAACGATCTTCTGACCGATCTGCCGGTGCAGGGGCGACTGATCCAGGATCTGGTCGACGCCAATTTGCGCTCCAATATTCACGGGACGACGCTGATCCTCTCCTTCTTCGGCATCAAGCATTTTGCCTCTCAGCGCTCTTTGCTCGGCTACAAGGAGACCAACGCGATGATCCAGTACATCGCGGACCTCCTCAAGCTTGAGGTTGGCAACGGTGAAAAGCTCTATTATCGGGGCCGGGGCGACTTCGCCATCCTGATCGCCGAATCGGACCGCCCCCAAATCGACGTCGAGCAGATACGTACCTGCCCCAATCGCCTGCGGGAGGCGCTGCTCAAAAAAGAGATCGATGTGGACTTTTCCCAGTCAATCCTCCTGCTTCAGCGCGACAAGCGCACCCCCGACGCCATCATCGACCGATGCCGGGAACTGCAGCTCGAATCCGAGTGGTCGGGCAAAACACTCTATGAGGAGACCGAACAGGATCAGGATCTCGAAAGCTTCATTGCCGCCTCACCCCGTGAAAAACAGCGTTTCACCCGAAGCGACTTCACCAACGCGATCCAGCGCAAGGAGTTCTTCTCTTTTTATCAGCCGATCTTTGATCTCAAGTCCGACCGCCTGATCGGGGCCGAATATCTCATGCGCTGGAACCACCCGAAATACGGACTCCTCAACGCATCGGAGTTTCTTGACAAAGCGGTCAAACACAATGTCCTTACTGAAATCACCGACTACCTGCTGGAGAATGTCCTCTCCCACAAAGCCTCCTGGGACGGCTTCGGGGTCGAGGATTTCAATCTCAGTATCAACTTCGCCATGCCCGAACTGCGTGTAGCCAATTTTGCCGAAAAACTCGAACGCAAGCTCAACGAGCATGCCATCGACGCCGAGACCATCACCATCGATCTCTCCGAGAAATTGCTGGGAGAGGATATCCGCATCCTGAAAGAGGAGATTTCGATCCTCAAAAAAATCGGAGTCCGCATCGCCATGGACAGCTTCGGTGAGGGATTCACTCATCTGAAAATGCTCGAAGAGCTTCCGTTTGACACGATCAAGATCGACCGATCCCTGATCCAGGACATCGAGATCAACTCGGACAAACGCAAGCTTGTCAACGCGATCATCGCCATGGGACACGGACTGGATGTCACCGTCGGCGCGACCTGGATCGACAGTGAATCGGTCCGGGACATTCTTGTCCGGCAGGGGTGCGACTACGGGCAGGGGTATTACTACAGCAAAGCCCTTCCGTTTTTTGAAATGCTCAACTTTATCCAGTCACACCGCGAGAAAGAGCTCGATCACTCCGTCCCTTCCGGTGCATAATAACTCAAGGTACTTTTGCCAAAACGTTTCTGCCGGATCCGTCGGAGTTCTCCGATCGTATCGGGGAGTGCCTGAGGGCTCATGTGTTCGACAATCACCCGACGGCAGACAGCTGGATCGATCATCCCGATGAGAGAAAGGGTGCGTTCGTAAATCTCCTCCATCCCCTCACGAACCGAAAACGGAGGATCAAAGTAGAAATAGGTCGCAACCCCTTTGCGAACCAGTTCGTCGTGCAAAGGCCCAAAACGCTCAAAACTGTCACCGGGGATCACTGTGGAGCGCTCCGGGGCCAACCGTTGCGTGTTTTCCCGCAGGATTGCCAGCACCTCCCGATTGTGCTCCAGGAAGTATCCATGGGCCGCCCCACGGCTGAGCGCCTCGATACCGACCGAGCCGCTCCCGGCAAACACTTCGACAAAATGAGCATCCATGATCTCAAACTGCAATGTGTCAAAAAGCGATTCTCTCAGAATTGACTTGGAGCTGCGAGTCGTAGCGACATCGGGAATGAGGATCTTTTTTCCTTTCAGCGCCCCTCCGATCACCGGGACTTCAAAGCAGGACAACGGGCGGCGTTTCATAGGTTTTCGTCATCGCCCGTACCGAATATCCGGTCACCCGCATCCCCCAGACCCGGGACGATGTACCCCTTTTCGTTGAGTTTTTCATCCAGAGCGGCCGTGTAGATGGCGACATCGGGATAGTGTTCGTGCACCGCCTTGACCCCCTCGGGGGCAGCGACAAGGCAGATGAACGTCACATCGCTGACCCCTTTTTCGGCCAGGAAATCAAGCGCATTGAGCGCCGAACCGCCGGTAGCCAGCATCGGATCGATAAGAAAGACTTTGCTCTCCAGCGCCTGCATGGGGATCTTGTTGTAGTAGCTGTGGGGCTGGAGGGTCTCCTCATCCCGGTTCATTCCCAGAAATCCTACGCGGGAATTGGGGAGGATCTCCATAAAGGGATTGAGCATCCCGATCCCGGCACGCAAAATCGTCACCAGTACCGGATGCCTGGTGAGCTTTTGGGCCGGGGTGACGGCCACGGGTGTTTTGACCACGGTCTCCTCGGTCTGAAGCTCCCTGGTGACCTCAAACGCCATGAGCAGACCGATCTCATGCAACAGTTTTTTAAACTCCGGCATGGAGCGTTTCTGATCGCGAAGCAAGGCAAGCTTGTGACGGATGAGCGGATGATCTACGACGTGAAGTTTCATGGCATTCCCCTGGTAATTGTGGTGGATTCGATTATGACGAAAGATAGCTAAATCTTTGCCATTTTTTCCCCATTTTGGTCATTTTTGTGCTACAATCACAAGAACACATCCCAAGGAGTCAAATCATGAAAGCTACCCAATACCGATTTGGGCTGAAAGAGTCGATCGTGGGGCTGCAGTTTCTCTTTGTAGCCTTCGGTGCGCTGGTGCTGGTGCCCATACTGACAGGCCTGGATCCCAACGTAGCGCTCTTCACGGCTGGAATGGGAACGTTGATATTCCAGGTCACGACCCGGCGCAATGTTCCGCCGATCTTTTTGGCCTCTTCGTTTGCTTTTATCGCTCCTATTATCTATGGAGTAGGCAAGTGGGGGATCGCCGGGACCATGAGCGGACTGGTGGCTGCCGGACTGTTTTATGTGGCGCTGAGCATCCTGATCCGCATCAAAGGGAGCGGATTTATCCATCGGCTGCTGCCCCCCATCGTCACCGGACCGGTGATCATGACCATCGGTCTGATCCTCGCTCCCGTAGCGGTGCAGATGGCTACCGGACACACCGGGGACGGCAAAGTAGAACTGGTACCCTTCGCCACGGCCATCACCGTCTCGATGATTACGCTTCTATCAACCATTCTGGCAACGCTCCTTGGCAGGGGGATGATCAAGCTTCTGCCCATCCTCATTGGGATCGTTGTGGGCTATCTTGTCTCGATGGCGTTTGGGATCGTCGATTTCTCCGCCGTAGCCAAGGCACCAATGTTTGCAACACCCCGGTTTGTCATCCCCGAGCTTAACTGGGAGGCGGTGCTCTTTATTGTCCCTATCGCCATCGCTCCGGCAGTTGAGCATATAGGTGATATGCTGGCGATCTCCCGTGTAACCGGCGAGGACTATCTCAAGGATCCAGGACTTGAAAATACTTTGCTGGGTGACGGGCTGGCCACCAGTGCGGCCTCTTTGCTCGGCGGCCCGCCAAACACCACCTATTCAGAGGTCACCGGTGCAGTGACCATCACCAAAGCGTTTAATCCTGCCATCATGACCTGGGCAGCGATCTTCGCCATTGCGTTGGCGTTTTTCTCCAAGCTTGGGGGATTTTTGCAAACCATCCCCGTGCCGGTCATGGGCGGTATCCTGCTCCTGCTCTTTGGTATCATCGCTTCAGTAGGCATGAACACGCTCATCCACGCCAAAACCGACCTGAGCAATCCCCGCAACATGATCATCGTCTCGCTGATCCTGGTCTTCGCCATCGGCGGGATGAACTTCAACTTCGGTGGCATCGGCTTCAGCGGCATCGGACTGGGCGCAATCCTGGGCATCGTCCTCAACCTCCTCCTCCCTCAGGGACACCATGAGGAACTTCCGCTCGATGAGTATGCTGACATGCCGGACGATCTGGAGTAAGAAAGCCTCTCTGCACAGGGGAGTTTTACCAAGCTTCGTTATAATGCATTAAAAAGTATAAAGAGAGAACCATTATGGACACAGGTATCACACTCGAGACAAAGATCGCTGATCTGCTCAATGATTATGAAGGGATGAAAGAGATCCTCATCTCCATCAACCCCAAATTCAAAAAACTCAACAACC
>CAYSQV010000034.1:0-10436 GCA_964433295.1 uncultured Nitratifractor sp.
CACCCACCTTAAAATACCGAACATAGGTGACATTGTGATCATTTTTGTCCTGAATATTTTCCGGCTGGGTCATGGTGTTGTTGATCCGAGAGAGGGTAGCCTTGCCTTGTTTTGGGAAATAGATGTATCCCTTGAACTTGACAAGCTCCTGGGGGAGAATGCGTCCAGCCCACTCCCAGACACCAGAGAGTCTCTCCATCTCTGTCCCATCCACATTCATGCGATACAGCAGTGTCGTGACATTGCGATCTCCCATATCCAGGAAATAGAGCTTGCCGTCGAGATAGGTGATCTTCCTCATCTCACGGATTCCTTTGAGGTGGACGATTTTTTGTCCGTCAAACATCATATTTTTCCCAAAGTATGCAATAGCACCAAACTGATCAACCGTATCTTTGTCACCTGAAAAATGAATAACACCCTCTGTTGCTTTGTTGATATTTTTCATGAGTTCAAAAGTATCATTCGTATCCATATCGTGGATCATGATAGGTTGCCAAAATGTCGAATACAAAATCTCCTTGCGGCCGATCGTGATCGGATCCTTTGCGGCAAGACGCTTGTAGTACTCTGCTTTGTCGATAGCCTTGGTAGAGGATTTTGTCCCTTGTGATGTAAAATATTTGGCTCCGTTGTTTGCCCAATTCGAAAAAATGATTTGGTCTTTTAAGGTTGCAAGGCCTGCTACTGCTCCTCCTGTATAGAACTTTTCAGTCCCAGCTTCTGTACCATCCGTCGCCCAAACACCATCTTCAGTACGGACAATAAACTTCCCCCGAAATATATTTGAAGCATCAAAACGAAAATATGCAATATTTTCATTCAGCTTATTTAACTGTGTAAAATTATTATCGTTCACATGGTAAACCCACAGTTTGGTCTTGCTGTTATGAACACTATTAACTGTAAAGACACTGCCGTTTATTTCCGGGCCAACTTTGCATATTGTCTCGTCACTGATTTTGTACAGCTGTGTATCTGTTTTTGGATTATCCAATCTCCATATACCGGGGCTATGGCATGTCCAGGGATAGGAGTTGTGAGCACGGAAATAGAGACGATCTCCCAGTCCGGTATAGAGCTCTACACTGACACTGTTGTTGTCCTCATCTTTGATCTCAAGCGGATCGGAGGAGGGACTGGTGGAGCGATAAAGTTTGGCTTTGTTGTCAACATAGGCCGTGAAGAAAAAGGACTCATCATCCCGCTGTGCGATTTGTCTGATAGTATCTGGAAGATTGGCATAAGCTTTTGTGCTCTGGTCTGTGCCGTTCGTTTCATAGAGTGTTCCGTTCCAGAGCACGAGATCCTTGCCTTCCTGAAGGATATGATTTTGGTCGAACCGATACACGGTAAAGGAGGTATCTTTGTCGCCCTCAAGGACTTTTTCGGTGCCGTCTATACTGCCATCCCCGCACCAAAGCGCGATCTTTGGTTTCCAGTAATCGACCAGATAACAACGCTTGCCGTTTGCCAGCTCAAACGATTTCCCATTGGGAACAAACTCACCGCCATAAGGATGCGTACCATTTTCGGTACCGTCTGTCACCCAGAGTGTATTGGGAGACCAGCTGCTTCTCGGGTTCTTCCCATCTGCTGCTTTAAAAAAGAGGAGCGTATCGGTCCGTCCCTTGATGTTCACTTGGTCCGCACCATGCGGGTTTGTTTTGGTGACAAGATGGGTTCCTTTTGTCGTCCCGTCTGTCACCCAGAGGCTTCTATAGTATCCATTGGTATTTGATGTAAAAAAGGCTTTGTCGCCTACTTTGATGGGGCGACTGGGAGAAGTTTCCCGGATAGAGGTATTGGTCTCCTCGATCATGTGTGTTCCCTCGGGGGTGCCGTCACTGATCCACGGTTCAGTACGACTCAAGCGTGTTGAATGCAAAAAGACCGAATAGTTTTTGACCACATGGATCGTACGGTTGGCTTCGGCTTTTTGTCCGGCACAGTCCTCTACCTGATAGTGGATAGCGTAGTCACCCACCTTGTCACGCACCACATTGTCATCGACCTGGATCTTGCTCGTGAGATTCCCCTCTTCATTATCCCAGGCCTCCGCGCTCAGCTGATGGTCGAAAAAGTAGGGATCGTTGACAACAAAATATTGTTCGGCCGAGCCTTTGAGCACCAGAGATGGTGCCCCTCCATCCGTGCACGTCGGGCTGGCTTGATTCCCCTCCGGAGTATCACCACTGGTATTGTTATCAGACGTATTTGTATCCTGGGGTGCAGGCGGGTTGGTATCGTTTGAGGTGTTCTCGTCCTGCTGTGCAGGCGGATTGGTGCTGTTGGCATCTGGTTGTTTTGGTGTGTCGGCACCGCAGGCGGTAAGCAGCATCGCCAAGATAAAAAGAGCCGCAGCTTCCTTCAGTAATTTTCCCATGGGTTGAATATCCTTATGAGTGTCGATGATTTTGATGTGTTTTTCAATCGGCAAATCGAATTTTTTTTTATATTATCTTTAAGTTGGTTACATATAGCTGTTCTACAACCTCATCAACACCCCCGCACCGTCGAATTTTTGATCGGCAGGATCACCGTACCGCCTGGTACTGTGATGCATTTTTGATTGCTATTTTACCCTCCGTTAAGCCCCCTTGGGGTATTATCCCAAATCCGACTATTTTAGTCTTATATGCCCAAGGAGAACCTATGCCCATTTATCTGGACAACAACCGCCTCACCCGACCCGACGAACAGGTCATCGAGGCGATGAAACCCTTTTTGGGGGCAAACTTTCACGATCCCTATGCCCCCTATACCCAGGCCAATCTCTCGCGTCGTGCTTTTGGCGATGCGCTGGAGAAACTCTACGCCGGCATCCGCGCCAAAAAGGAAGATGAGATCATCATCACCTCCGGCGATGCCGAGAGCAACAACTGGCTGTTTAACAGCATCTATGTCCACCAGATCCTTACCGGCAAGCGCACCTCGATCATCATTTCCGAACGTGAGAATCCTGCCATCATGGCTGCGGCCAACTTTCTCGAATCGCAGGGGGTCAAGGTCTTCCGCCTCCCGGTCAACAGCGACGGGGTCATTCAGCCCCAGGATCTGCTCGACTACATCACCCCGCGCACCGCACTGGTGAGTGTCACCATGGTGGACGAAGAGAGCGGCGCGATCCAGCCGATCGAAGAGCTGGCTGAGATCTGTGAGCAGTACGAAGTACCCTTCCACACCGATGCGACCCAGGCAATCGGCAAGATCCCCGTCGATGTCCAGCGTGCGTCCATCACGTTCATGACTTTCTCTGCCCACACGTTCCACGGCCCGGTCGGTATCGGGGCACTGTATATCCGGCAGGGTACCGAACTCCCCCCGATGCTGATGGGCGATCCTGCTGCCATGCACGGCAAACGAGCCGGACAGCTCAACCTCCCCGGCATCGTCGGAATGGGCAAAGCCATCGAGCTTGCTGTCGATGCTCTGGAATTTGAACTGGAAGATGTCCGTGAAATGCGCGATGCTCTTGAAGAAAAGATCCGCGAGATTCCCGATGTGCAGATCATTACCCCCTGGTCACTGCGGGTTGCCAACACTTTGACGTTTGCGGTCAAAGGGGTCGCTGCCGAAGCGCTATTGGTCGAGCTCAACCGTTCTGCCATTGCGGCAGCCTCTGCCGCACCGACCCCTCTGCGCCGCAGCCTGATCGATGCGATCGGTGCGGATACTGCTCTGCGCCATAGCGTCATCACCCTGGCTCTAAGTCGCATGAATACCGAAGAGGAAACCGAAGAGATCCTCAAGGCTCTTGAGGAGAGTATCCACCTGCTGCGCGATGAGTCGCCCGTCTACGAAAATACCGAGGAGGCCCAGGCATGAGTCAGGCACATTTGATGACCGACACCCACTACGATGCATACGGATTCAAAGTCCAGAGCATGATCAAGAAACCGATCAACTACGGCGCGATCGACACCGATGAAGCGGCACAGCTGGGGGGTGAGCTCTTCGTCCACCGCTGGGGCGGCGCCGAGTACGGTGAGATGCTGGCGCTTTACTGGGTCGTCGAAGCAACAACCGGCACGGTCAAAATGAGCCGCTTTGAGCATTTCGGCTCCCCGGTCGCCCGGGCAGCCAACGACATGCTCTGCATGCTCTCGCGCAACAAAAAGGTCGAGGAGATCCCCGAAATTACCTACAAATCCCTCGAATACTTTCTGCGGGATAACCCCACCACACCGGCCCTTCCCGAGCCGATGCAGTACACCATCACCCATGCCATGACCGCCGCGGCCGAAGCAGCCGATGTGTACCTGGGTAACAAGCCGGATGCAGAAGAGAGCGAACAGGTGTGTGCCGATGCACCCATCACCCGCGCAACGATCGAACAGGTGATTCGCCTGCACGATCTGCAGAGTGTTGAGCAGGTCACCCACTACACACGCGCAGGCGCTTTCGATGCTGGATGCGCGACCAGGCTGGGGGATATCCTCCGCGTCGTTCGTGCTCAAATGGCTGAAGAAGCCGCCACCGTCGAGGTGCCGGATGATACGCCGTTTGCCCAGCTGACTGATGAACAAAAACTGGCCAAAATCAACACTGTCATCGACGAACATATCCGCCACTTCCTCGTCATGGACGGCGGAGACATGGAGATCATCGACCTCAAACAAAACGGCGAACACCACGATCTGTATATCCGCTACCTCGGAGCCTGCAACGGCTGTGCCAGTGCGAGTACGGGCACCCTCTTTGCCATCGAAAACGCCCTCAAAACCCACCTCGACCCCAACATGCGGGTACTGGCAGTCTGATTACCGCCTCGCTGCTGTCAACTCACCTGGATTGACAACGCAGACTCCAAACCCCGTATTTTGGGGATGCTTCGGTGGCCGTTCAACGCCTGACCCTTATTTATGATATTGGAATTTTCTGAAGCATACCGACAACCAAAAGCCCTCTGGTTGTCAGTAATGATCCCAGTCAACCCCCTATGATCTGAAACTTAAACTTCTTCTCCATCGTGATCGCCTCATCCCGTCCATAGACGATGATATCGCGATCGACTTCGATCTTTTTGGCATCGATCTTGTCGGGATAGTCCACAAAGTTGAGGATATGCTTGATGGTGTTGATGCGGGCTTTTTTCTTGTTGTCGGACTTGACGATCGTCCAGGGAGCCTTGGTGGTGTGGGTGGAGCTGAGCATCATGAACTTGGCCAGGGTGTACTCATCCCACAACCGCTGGGATTCTTTGTCCACGGGGGAGAGCTTGTACTGCTTGAGCGGATCGGTCTCTCTGGCTTTAAATCTTCGGGCCTGCTCGGCTTTGGAGACGGAGAAGTAAAACTTGAACAGCACAATCCCCTCATCGACAAGCATCTCCTCAAATTCAGGAGCGTCTTTGAGAAACTTGTGGTGCTGCCGCTCGGTACAAAATCCCATCACCGGCTCCACCATCGCGCGGTTGTACCAACTGCGATCAAACAGCACGATCTCGCCTGCACTTGGCAGATGTTTGGCATAGCGCTGGAAGTACCATTGGGTCGCTTCCTCGTCGGTTGGTTTCTCCAGCGCCACGACGCGGGCTCCGCGCGGATTGAGATGCTCGGTGATCCGCTTGATTGTTCCGCCCTTGCCGGCCGCGTCACGTCCCTCGAAGATCATAAGGATCTTCAGCCCCTTGTCTTTGACATGGTTTTGGAACTTGAGCAGCTCCACTTGCAGCTTTCGAAGCTCTTTTTCATATTCAAGAGTCTCCTTTTTGACCCATACCTGCACTTTGCCGGCACGGCGTTTTTTCTCAGCTTTTGAGAGTTTTTTGGGTTTTTTCTTCTGTGCTGTTTTGTCCGGATCGGCTACTTGCTTTTCTGTCGTTTGTTTGGTTTGGGTCTTGTCGGTTTTTTTGGACATGGTATTCTCCTGCGCTGTAACTTTGCCACTTTGGGCTCTTTGTTTGTCATTGGATCGAATGATCATCCAGGGGCGGCCGTCAACATCGATGGTGTGAATGGCGTTTTTTCCATAAGCAACCTCCCTTCCCGTTTTGTGTATAAACAAACAGACCATTCTTTGGGGGATATCAAGGTAGTCGCCATGCGCCCCGGTAGTCCATTATACTCCGAAGCAGTTAAAGAGAAACACAGAGAGAAGAAGGTGCGTTGCGCATCACAGGCCGGCTTCCTGAATCGCTTCGGCCTGGGCATGGGCGATGAGCGGATCGATCACCTGCTCCAGGGTGCCGTTGGTCATGATGTCATCGAGTGCGTAGAGCGTCAGGCCGATACGGTGATCAGTCAGGCGATTTTGGGGGTAGTTGTAGGTGCGGATCTTCTCACTGCGATCCCCCGATCCCACCTGCAGTTTGCGCTCAGCCGACGTCTCATCCAGCTGTGCCTGAAGCTGGGCTTCATAGACACGGGCTTTGAGTATCTTCATCGCTTTGTCGCGGTTTTTGTGCTGGGATTTCTCATCCTGCATTGAGACGACGATACCAGTAGGGATATGTGTCAGACGCACGGCCGAGTCGGTGGTGTTGACCGACTGACCACCATGTCCGCTGGCGCGAAAGACATCCATTTTGACGTCGCTGGGCCGGATGTCCACCTCGACATCATCCACCTCGGGGATGACCGCCACGGTGATGGCTGAAGTGTGCACGCGCCCCTGTGTCTCTGTGTCAGGTACGCGCTGCACACGGTGGGTGCCTGCTTCGTACTTGAGCTTGCTGTAGACACCCTCTCCCTTGATAAGAGCGATCATCTCCTTGTACCCTCCGGCACTCCCCTCAGAGGAGCTTACGATCTCCACTTTCCACCCTTGCCTGTCCGCAAATCTCAGATACATCTTGAAGACATCTTCGACAAAAAGCGCGCTTTCGTCTCCTCCTGTACCGGCTCGAAGTTCAAGGTAGATGTTTTTGTCGTCGTTGGGGTCAGCGGGGATCATAAGGACCTTGATCGCCTCCTCCAGCTCAGGCAGGCGGGGTTCGAGCTCGGAGAGTTCTTCTTTGGCCAGATCCCCCAGTTCCGGATCGCCCAGAAGTTCCTTGTTCTCTTCGATTGCATCGGTGATGGAGATGTATTCCCGCGCTTTCTCCACAAGCTGGGAGAGGGACGCCTGCTCCTTGCTGAACTCGGTCATCTTCTGGACATCGCTGGCGATATCCGGTGAGCTGAGCAGAGCATTGATCTCTTCGTAACGGTCGATGAATGGCTGGAGCTTTTCACGAAACATAGCAAATCCTCACGGGAGAATGGGCAGGTGTGCCGTGCCCGAATGCACGGCAAATACTGAAGGGGTACTTAGGCGGCGTCGAGGGTGTTGACGAGCTTGTTGAGTCGGCTGACTTTGCGGGAAGCGGTCTCTTTTTTGAGAAAACCTTTGCTCACAAAGTGGTGGATCTGTTTGTTGGCGATCTTGAACGCCTCGGCCGCAGCGGCTTTGTCGCCGGCGTCGACTGCTTCGCGGACCGCTTTGACAATGTTCTTGAGACGGGTACGGTAGTAGCGGTTGCGCTCGGTGCGCTTGATGGTCTGTTTGATGCGTTTTTTGGCGGATTTGTGGTTGGCCATGGTGGTCTTTCCTTTTTGGATTGTTTCGGTTTGTTTTCGTTTCGCTTGCTTGCCCGCTTAGACGGGAATTGGTGGCGAATTTTATCGAAAAAATTATTAATTGTTTATTACTTAATCGCTTTTCGGGTAAAATAGGCGAAAAAACTCTGCCAAGGAACCTTCTGTGAAACTTTTTGGAACCGACGGCGTCCGTGGAAAAGCCGGCGCCAAAGTCAACGCGCCAGCAGCCATGAAACTTGCCATGGCTACCGGCATCCATTTTCGCCCCCATGCCACCACCAACAAGATCCTTGTGGGCAAAGACACCCGCCGCAGCGGCTACATGATCGAAAATGCCATCGTCTCGGGTCTTACCGCTGTGGGCTACGACGTGATTCAGATCGGCCCCATGCCCACACCGGCAATCGCATTCTTGACCGAAAGCATGCGGTGCGATGCGGGGATCATGATCAGTGCAAGTCACAACCCCTACGGCGACAACGGAATCAAGTTTTTTGACGCAACAGGCAACAAACTCAACAGCGCAATCGAGCAGCAGATCGAAGCGATCTACACCGACGATGCCCGGATCAATGCCGAGCAGGTCACCGGCAAAAAGATCGGCAAATCCAAACGAATCGACGATGTGATCGGCCGCTACATTGTCCACATCAAAAACTCCTTCCCCCGCGGTCTCTCGCTGGCGGGACTCCGGATCGTGGTTGACACCGCCAACGGAGCAGGATACAAAGTGGCTCCGACGATTCTCGAAGAGCTTGGAGCCGATGTGGTGGTCATCGGCAACACCCCCAACGGCTACAACATCAACGAACAGTGCGGTGCGATGCATCCGGAGGTATTGGCCAAAGCCGTCCTCGATTCGCGGGCCGATGTCGGTCTCGCGCTGGACGGAGATGCCGACCGGGTCGTCATGGTCGACGAACAGGGCGACGTGATCGACGGCGACAAGCTCATGGGGGTTTTGGCAACGCACCTCAACACCACCGGAGCGCTGCGCGGCGGGGGGATGGTCGCGACGGTGATGAGCAATCAGGCGCTGGACGACTTCCTCGCTGCGCATGACCTGACACTGCACCGCAGTGCCGTGGGGGACAAACATGTCGTAGCCCTGATGCAGGAGCAGGGGATCAATTTCGGCGGTGAGCAAAGCGGCCACATTATCTTCAGCGATTACGCCAAGACCGGGGACGGGATCGCCAGCGCCTTGCAGGCATTGGCGTACCTGGTCAACAGCGGTAAAAAGGCCAGTGAAGCGTTCAACCCCTTCACGCTCTACCCTCAGCAGCTGGTCAACCTTCCGGTCAGCACCAAGGTCCCACTCGAGAAGATTGCCAGCCTCCCCGCACTCCAAAGCGAGATCGAAGCGGCCGGTATGCGGCATCTGTTTCGCTATTCGGGTACGGAAAACCTCATCCGGCTTCTCCTCGAAGGCCGGGATGCCCGCGCATTGGAAGCGATGATGGAGCGGGTAGAGCGCTTTTTCACTGAGGCGCTGGCGTAGTGCGGCAGAGCGCAGCATTTCTCCTGGCACTGGCGGGGACGTTTCTCCTCGATCAGGGGATCAAGGATCTTTTTGTCAACGGGTGGGACTGGCAGCACCGCTGCCTCTCGCTGGAACTGCATTACAATACCGGTGTGGCGTTCAGCTTTTTCGCGTTTCTGGGTCCATGGCTCAAGTGGATCCAGGCCGGCCTGATCCTCGGAATCCTCCTCTATCTCCTCCGGACGCGCCTGATCGTGCAACACCCTCTGGCTCTGGGGATGCTCCTTGGGGCGGCCCTGAGCAATCTGTATGACCGCTTCATCCACATCGGTGTGGTCGATTATGTCGCGTGGCACTGCGGATTCAACTACGCGGTATTCAACTACGCCGACGTAGTGATCGATGTCACCATCGGCTGGGTCCTTCTGCGCAGCTGGCTCGACTACCGCCGGGGTCGATCGGCATGAAGCGCCCGCTGATCCTCACGCTGGTGGGCATCGGGGTTCTGCTTTCGGGGGTGGTCCCTTTTGGGATCGCACCGCGACACTCGACACCCCTCAACGCCATCCGTTTGCTCGATCAGCGCCAGCTCGACTGGGATCGCATCGGCGGGCACTCCTTCCATGAGATCTCCGATCTGGCATACGACCCTGATGCCCACATTCTCTGGATGCTCAGCGACAAAGGTCGGCTGTTTCGGTTTGAAGCCCGCTTTGATCAACAGATACATCTCAAGCCGCTGGGGGCAGCCAACCTCACCGATGCCCGGGGCAAACGCTTCCCCAAGGCCCTTCGGGACAGCGAGGGTCTCTGCCTGGACGGTAACGGTCGGCTGGGCGTCAGTTTCGAAGGCAGGCCGCGCGTTGCGCAATTAACTCCCGACGGAGTGGTCTCCCAACCCATTCCCCTCCCCAAACCGTTGCGGTCGCTCAAACATTACCGCGGAAGCAACCAGGGGCTCGAATCGCTCGCCTGGCATCCCCGATACGGCTTCCTGACGGTCAAAGAGCGTCCCCCGAAAGGGCACCCGAAAACTGACCAAACCCTCTACGCACTCGACGGACATCGCTGGCGATTCCGTGCCGAGGATCTCCCCGACAACGGCGTGACGGCCATCGAAGTGATGGAGGATGGCAATCTGCTCGTACTGGAACGCTCTTTTGACAAAAAAAACCTCCGTATCGTCATCACACTCAAAAAGCTCTTTCTCGATACCCCCTCACCGGGGGAAACGCGCACCCGGATCCTCGCCCGCCTCTCCACCGATGAGGGGTGGATCCTCGACAACTTCGAAGGCCTCGCCCGTATCGCTCCGCACCGCTACGTCATGGTCAGCGATGACGGGAACCATCCGCTGGAGAAGACCCTGCTGATCTATTTTGAGGTAAAAGACTAAGCCTTTTTGTAGTGGTTGGGGCTGATGGAGTAGG
>CAYSQV010000035.1:0-10191 GCA_964433295.1 uncultured Nitratifractor sp.
ATGAGAGAAATTGACATCATACGTCAGATCGGTACGTCCAAACATCTCCAAGAGATCCACCGCATCATCAAAAAAAGGATACACCGCGTGCTCTGTGTAGATCCGAATCGAAAAATCATTGCGCGCATAACGGTCGCCGTAGTCAAATGAGACAAAATCCCACTGATCCGCAGCGGCATTGATCCGCGCAGCAAACGCCTCATACCCCACGGCAATCTCCCCTTTTTGCATGCCGTATTTCCGGGCATGAGCGATCACCGATGCCTCTGCATCCTCCCACAACACCGTATTGTGATGGATCCGAGCACGTTTGCCGTCGATATAAAGTTCGCAGGGAAACGCATCAAAAAGCTCATTGGAGACAAAAAAGGCATGCGACAAAGAGAGCATCTCCAGGCTCGCTGCCTGCTCCAGTTTTACCGCATCGCCAAAACGCTCGGCAAAATACTCTCGCTGTGCTTGGCGAACCCGCTCCTGCCGTTCCACGATAACAAAACGCATTGACTCCAACAGCGACGCATCGCAGGTATAAAGCCACTGGATCATGTCGGCAATCAGATACCCCTGATGGGCTCCGATCTCGACCAGCGCCACCTCTCTGGGGATCTCCCCCTTCTGAATCCGTCGACACAATTCATGGGCGATGGCCGCACCAAAAAAAGGGCTGGTACTCACGGCCGTAAAAAAATCCCCTTCTCTGCCGATCGGACGAAACGATCGATAATACCCCTCTTCACCATAGAGCCACTGCTCCATGTACGCTGAGAAGATCACCGGGCGACCTTGGCATACAGACTGAGCAGCTGAAGCTGCTTGTCGTAATAATAGATACGTTTGTCCAATTTTTTCATGGCCAGGGAATTTTGCATGGTTTGGACATCTTCGGCTGTTTTCTCACCTGCTTTTTGGAGGTTTTTGGTGCTTTTGAGCAGGCGGCGATAGAGTCGGGCATCTTGTTTTGCCAAAGCGATCTTGCGATCCAGATAGCGGAGACTTGCCTGCACCAGCGCATACTCCGCATGGATCACTTTCCGCTGGTCACGCACCTCCACCTGGGCGAGCAGATAGTTCAGACGACTCACCTCGATATCGGCAGAGGCATTGATATTGAGCGGCATACTGATGCGCACCCCGTAGTTTTTGCTGCTTGTCATGGTACCGGGTGTTTGCTCGTCACTGCGACGATAATGGGCGTACGCTGTGACCGTGGGCAGGTACTTCGTCCAGGTCATTTTGCTGCTGTAGCGCTTCTCTTCGGCGTGCAGTTTCTGGGCAGCAAGTTTGAGGTTGGTGCTGCGGTATTTTTTCAGAGAGATCAGGTGGAGTTTCGGCGGACGAATCTTATCGGGATTTTTATCGCTCAAAAACTGAAAATTGGCACGCAACTGGCGCAAAGACAATTGCAGATCAAGCAATTGGCTGCTGTCACGATTGTGTGTCAAGATGGTCTGATCGAGGAGGGTACTGTCGATCATCCCGGCTGCATACATCTCTTCCTGTCGCTTCATGGCCAAAGCATCGTTTTGAACCATGAGGCGCATTTTACGGATCTGGAGTTGCGTTTTGCGATAGCGATAGAGCATCTCGACCGCCTGGGCAATGAGTTGGCGTTTTTGGAGGGCGATCTCCTTTTGGCTGGCTCCCTGCAGTGCCTGGGCATATTTAATCCCAAAATAGATGCCGCCGCTTTTGAAAATGGGCTGATCGATCCCGATGCTGAACGCCTCGGAGGTTCTTGTCGGCCCGTTATCCTGCGGTTTCCACTCTTTTTGATAACTCACTGTCACCGGAGAAATCCAGCTGTTTTTGAGCATCCCCATCTGCACATCAGTCTGCTGCCGCTGGAAATCGAAAATAAGGTTTTTCTCGTCGCTGAGATAATTCTGCAGGTCACCCTGGGCCCACAATCCCGCCACCAGAAAACTAAAGAGTATTAAGAGCTTTTTCAAAACGTTCAAATCCTTCATCTACCTCTGCCTGGGTTATGGTAAGGCTTGGCAAAAAGCGCACCGTGTTCCGACCGGCCTTGAGCACCAGCACTCCTGCTTCAAATGCCGCATCCAGAACGGCCGACTGGATCTGGGCATCGCGTGCCCGCAGACCGCGCATGAGTCCCAGACCAACCGCCGTATCGAACAGAGAGGCATATTGTGCCATAAGTGCGCTCAATTTCTCCTCGAAGACCAACTGGATCTGCGCGATTGAACCATCGTCGTCCAGTTGCTGCAGCAGGTCCAATACGGTCAGCCCTGCCCGTGTGCTCAAAAAGTTCCCCCCAAACGTGCTCCCATGGTCACCGGGGACGAAAATATCCTTCAGCCGTGTCATCACTGCGCCGATGGGAACACCACCTCCAAGCCCTTTGGCCAGGGTGATGATGTCCGGCTCGATCCCGTAGAGCTGGGAAGCAAGAAACGTGCCGGTGCGGTACACTCCCGTCTGCACCTCATCGATGATGAGGAGGATCCCCTCCTGTTTCAGGTGACGTGCCAGTGCCTGCACGCCCCCCTTGTCGAGCGGCTCTACGCCCCCTTCTCCCTGGACAAGTTCCAGCATCACCGCCACCGTCTCATCGTCGATCGCATCGTAGACCGCTTCAATCGCCGGTTCATAACTGAACCCATCCGGATAGGGAGCGAAATGGGGTGAGTGAAAATGATCCTGACCGGTTGCCTTGACCGTGGTGATTGTCCGACCGTGGAACGAATGCTCCAGCGTGATCACTTTGTATCGCTTCTTGTCAAAGTGTGTCTCACCGTATTTTCGGGCAATTTTGATCGCCCCTTCGTTCGCTTCGGCACCCGAATTGCCAAAAAATACCCGCATGTCATACCCGCTGAGCTCGACGATGCGTCTGGCCAGTTGCGCCTGCGGTTCGATTGGATAGAGATTGGACGTATGCAGCAGCGTGTGGGCCTGATCACATAGCGCTTCGGCCAGCGCCGGATGGGCATGGCCGATAGAGTTGACCCCGATTCCGCTGCCAAAATCGATATAATCCTCTCCCGTTTCCGTAAAAAGCCTCGACCCCGCACCCCGCACGAAATGGATGCTTTTTCGTGCGTAGGTCGCCAATACATACTCCCGATCCATGGTTTCAAGCGTCATGATCGATCTCCTCCGTAATATATCCCGGGATTATAGCATTTTTTTCTCCGCTTTTATGCCATTTGTTATCTTTGACGCGTTATACTATAGAGATTTATCCCAGCAGTGAAAGCCGACCGTATGCGTTATCCTATTGAGCACTCTTCGATCCTTGCCAGTGTCGCCAAATGGGTCATGCTCTCCGGAGGAGTGGGGGTCATCATCGGCGGGATTGTCACGCTGTTTCTCAACCTGCTTGCCGGTGCGGAACATGCTCAGAGTCTTTTGCCGTTTTCGTACTATTTTCTTCTGCCGTTTGGTCTTTTGCTCAGTGTCTGGCTGACGCGTACCTTCGCGCCTGACGCTAAAGGCCACGGTACCGAGAAAGTGATCGAAGCGGTACACAAAAAAAGCGGCAAAATCGATCTGGCCGTCATCCCCGTCAAACTCCTCGCTACGGTCGTCACCCTCGCGTCTGGCGGTTCTGCGGGAAAAGAAGGTCCCGGTGCCCAGATCGGGGCGGGGACGGCCTCCTGGATCGCCGATCTGTTCCGTTTTTCCAAGGACGATCGCAAAAAACTGGTCATCTGCGGGATCAGCGCCGGTTTTGCGACCGTATTCGGCACACCGATCGCCGGTGCGATCTTTGGGGTCGAGGTGCTGATCGTCGGTGCCATTATGTACGATCTGCTGCTACCCTCCTTTGTGGCCGGCTTTACGGCTTTTTTTACGGCGCAGTATCTCGGGGCACACTACACCTACTATGACATCAGCTATTTCCAGCACTATTTCATCGACCTGGTTCTCATCGCCAAAGTGGTACTCGGAGGTATCTTTTTCGGCCTGGTCGCCTGGCTGATCATCGCCACCCTCAAAAAAACCGAGCAGGCGATCGAGGCCATCCCGATGAACCCTTACTACAAAGCATTTTCAGCCGGGCTGCTTCTGGTCCTGCTGTCGTACCTGGTCGGGGATCACTATTTTGGCCTCGGTCTGGATACCATCCATTCCACCATGGAGGTTGCGTCTACCTCTGATCAGAATCTCCCCTGGTACACGTTCATCACCAAGATCTTCTATACCGCCGTCACACTGGGCAGCGGCGGAAGCGGGGGGATCGTAACGCCTATTTTCTATATTGGTGCCACCAGCGGGCATTTGTTCGGGGGACTTTTCGGCAGCGACGGACAGCTGGCGCTGTTTGCCGCTTTGGGTTTTGTCAGTGTGCTGGCTGCGGCGACCAATGCGCCCATCGCCGCAATCGTGATGGCCATGGAGCTCTTTGGGATGGACATCGCCCACTATGCCGCGGTCTCGATCGTGATCGCTTTTCTCCTCTCCGGTCATCGCAGCGTTTTCCCCTCCCAAAAGATCCGCTTCGCCAAATCCAATCTGCTTGATCTAAAGGAAGGAGAAGACATCGAACACTCTCAGGTCACATTCAGCGAAAGCCATTCCCAACAGTTCAAAAACATCCGCCGTCGTATCGAGCTCAAGCGGCTCCGGCGTCAGGCTGAACGAAAGCGGGAACGGAAAAAAAGGGCCGACTGACCTCTGCTACAAACTGGATCGTTTTTTTTGCAACAGCAGGTGGACATACCGACCCATGTTGCGAAACGTCTCTTGACGGCAATAGCGTCTCTCCAGCGTATGAAGCTCTTCCAGATCGGTCGCTTCCCGGGCATCGTCATGCAGGTAGTCATGAAAGACGCGAATGCCGGTATGGGTCCGCACCGCAAATCCCCGCTCTTCAAGACGGGCGATCAGCTTTTCGGGCTTCTGCGGATAGGGCGGGGTGAGATTTTTCCCCTTCCCCCACCACGATGCTTCCAACAGATATTTCAGCCGCCATTCACCCCGCATGGCGTTGCGGTAGATCAGCGCATGGTGATTGAAAAACATCAGTGACAAATGGCCGCCGGGTTTGACCCGCCCGATCAGCGTCTCCAGCGTTCCCTCCGGATCGGCCAGCCATTCGATCACAGCATGAAACAGTACCAGATCCTGCTGCGGCAGGGTCGCAGCCAACTCCTGTGCCGGAAGAAGATGGAGCGGGATCGCCGCCCCTGCCTCGGCAAAACGCTTGCGTGCCTGTTCCAACATCCGAGCAGAAATATCGCATCCGATCACACGGTGCCCCGCTTCGGCAAACCACAGCGCCATCCGCCCGGTACCGCATCCGGCATCCCAAACGTCCAGCGGCCCTCCTTCCCGCAGTGGAGCCAGATCCTCCCGGAGCAATTCCAACCTAAGCTGCCCTTTGAACGTTCCATAGATGCGCGATTCGAATTTGTCGGCCAGTTTGTCGAAATTGCGGTCTTCGGTCACCGAGCCCATCGGCCTGACCTTACACGGCTTCGAGGCGCACCTTCGCCTCTCCGTAACAAGCCCCCTCCCCTTCATTGGAAACGACAGAAGGGGTAAGGCGGTTGACACCCGGGGTTCCCATCGGGATCAAGACACAATCAGCCCGCAGATCTTCATCATGCCGCACCGTCAATTCCAGCGTGCCGGTATCCGAAAGGACCCGGACACGTACCCCTTCGGCCCATCCGGCTGCCGGAGAAAGATGTATCAGGTCTTTGGATTCAAATTGGGTATTGAGTGCGTGAAGCGTTTTGGGAGTCAAAAGCCAATACTCTCCGTCAAAATCCCCATCAATCTCTTTGCGAAAAGCGCGCAATGCACGCGGCTCTTTCTCGTCCTCGAACTCATCCACAAAGACAAACGTCTGTCCCCCCCGGGGGCCAAATCCGTCTGCATACGGTACCGGCACGTAATCCGGTGACACCCTTTTCCCGTCCAGGATCTCGCACTGCTCCTGCCATATCCGGAGATAGTGCTCCTCACTCGGCAGCGCATCGTGCTCCAGCCGTGTCAGGATCGCCTGGGCAAAATCGTACTCACTGATCCCGACACCCCCCTCGAGTACTTTGTTCATCGGCTCGACGTACGGATGGCCGTAGCTGGTACGCAGATCGTTCTTCTCGGTGAACGGCTTGGCAGGGATCACGATACGGGCCAGGGCGCTGGTCTCATTCGGATAGAGACCAAAATAGATAAGAGTGTCTACCGAATGCAGACGCGTTTCAACCTGCTGGCTGTCGGGCATCGAGGCGGCCGGGTTTCCCCCCTGGATCAGGACCGTTCCAAATCGCTCAAACGGGGTATTGACCATGGAGACACGCGGAACGGATACGGCGAACGGATCTTCAAATCCCTGACGGGCATTGCCCATGTAGCTCACCCCGCACCCCTCGCGTCCAAACAGCCCCAGCACCGCCGCCAAGGCATCGATCGCCCGCATGACAGAATCCCCGATCGTATAGTGCTGCGGTCCGATCCCCACCAAAAACACCGTTCGGCGATTGAGGATCATGTGGAGCAAGTCCCCCATCGTATCCAGTCCGATATCAAGATAGTTGAGGATGTTTTTGATCCGAAAGTCCTGGGTGAATTCGTAAAAATCCTCCCATTCCGGCGCATGTTCTTCGAGCCACTTCCTCTCCTCTCCCCCCTCCATCATCACAAACCGGGCCAACAAAATCGCCAGATAAAAATCGGTCCGCGGTTTGATCTGCAGAAACAGATCGGCCCTCTTGGCGATCTTGGTGCGTACCGGATCGATAACAATGAGTTTCTTCCCTTCGATGTGCGGCAGAAGGTGTTTGTTGGTTACGGTGAGATTGCGCCCCCACACCACCACCACTTCGGCCTGCGCTATCTGCTCGGGAGGGAGCATCCGGTGGTAGCCTCTGCCCGCTTCCACTCCGGCCTGGCCGGCGGTATCACACAGACCGCCACGGGTCAGCGTACCGCCGGTACGCTCCATAAGCAGATCGGTCACACCCTGCATGACGCCCAGATTGCCCGACCCTCTCCAGAGAAGTTTTTCCTTCGCACGGAAAGCTTCGGCGACCGCATCCAGCGCCACCTCCATCGAAACACTCTTGCCGTCAAGTTGAGGCTCTGTTATACGGGGCGCTTCGTGAAAATGCTTTTTCATCAGAGCGCACAAAGCACCGGTATGCATCGGATGGGTCGGGGTGGGAACCAGGGTTGCCGGAAAGGCGGGATCGACGGTAATCCCACACGCATCCCAGCAATCCAACGGACACGCGGTTGTGATCATTTGAACTCGATCTTGACCAGTTTGGAAAAAGGATATTTCGGCAAAAGGGTAATCCGTGCCCGGTACGAGGAGATGTAGTGGGTGTCAGCGACCTGCCAGATGCGATCAACCTTGAGCTGGGTCGGCTTGCCGTCGATGTAGATGACTTTCTGCTCGATCTTTTTCCCCTCCGCATCCACCAGTTCATCACGATCGAGATAGACGATCAGTTGGGCGCGGGTGACATCCTGCACCACCGCCAACGGCAAACCGGGTGTCACAAACTCTCCGGTATGGATCATCAGCCTGTAGAGGTACTCTCCGGGCAAAGCGATCCGTTTTTTGGCAATGGTGTCTTTGAGCATGGCTATTTTGTATTCCAGATCCAGGATCTGTTTTTTGAGAGTTATCACCTTCTCCTGCGTGCTCAGGTATTGGTTTTTCGCCCCGATAAAAGCAGCATACGCGTTGTCTTTTTGTGTCTGGGAAGCTGTCTTGATTTCCCGCATTCTTTTAAAATAGTCCTCTTTGCGCTGAAGGGTCGATTTGAGCCCTTTGAGTATCTCCTGGTTGATGACGAGATTCTCTTTGAAAAGCGCCAAAGAGGCTTCGGTGCTTTTGAGGTTTTCACGGTCGAGTACATCGTCGATCTGGACAAATGCTTTTTCACCCAGCACAGATCCTTCTGCCGACTGGTCTGCCAGAACAACCTGTCCGCTGACACTTGATTTGATCGTCGCCTGCTCGATCGGCTCGACTTTGGCATAGTGGACTTTGGCCACGACAAAGACCGGCAGCAGCAGCAGAAAAAATTTTTTCACTTGTTTCCTTTCGGGTGACAAACATAAAATGCTTTGCAATACTCCAAGCACTTGAGGCTTGTCACGGGGTTCTGCGTATTCGGCAAAGGTAAGCGATAAGCCGGGTTCTGTCGTGGGTAACAATTTATCTAGGCCTGCCGTTGCCGACAGGCTCAAGCGGGACACACCAAAAATGCAAGGCTTTTACCTGGTGCCCCTTGCTGCGGACAGGGTTTACCTGGCTGAGGATGTTGCCATCCCCACCGGTGGGCTCTTACCCCACCCTTTCACCCTTACCGGACGAAGCCCGGCGGTCTACTCTCTGTTGCACTTGCCCTCGGATCACTCCGGCCATCCGTTAGATGGAGTCCTGCCTTGCGTGCAGCCCGGACTTTCCTCCCGTGGCGCCTGGCCACCGGCTGTTACCTGCTTACCTTCGGTGCCATTATACCATATGCGGTTTAACCCAGCTCCTGCGCCCGCCTGAAAGCTGCCTCAACGGCACCGCGAAACGCTGCGGGCACTTCCTGCGTCCGCAGCACTTCCAGTCCGGCCACCGTGGTACCCCCCGGTGAAGAGACCCGGCGGATCAGATCGGCCGGTTCCTCTTCGGCCAGCAAAGCACCTGTCCCCTCCAGCAGCATCGGCAGATAGGCCAGCGCACTCTGTCGGGAAAGTCCGAGCTCCACAGCACCCTCAACCATCGCTTCGGCCGCCAGTGCCAGCCACGCCGGAGCCGATCCCCCCAGACCTGTCGCGATATCAAGCTCGGTTTCGTTCTCCAGCCATATCGGCTTGCCGATAGACGACAACAGCGCCAAAGCCTCTTCTTTGAAGTGCGTATCCCCGGTAACTGAGGTGACAGATTTTTGGTGAAGCGCCGCGAGGTTGGGCATTGCGCGGATGTAGGCACGCGAAGTGATCTTCTCCCGCAAGCGGGCCAGCGACGTACCGGCCAGGATCGAAATAAGCGCTTCGGCCTCCCCGCGGAAGGTGATCCCATCCAGTGATTGGGGTTTTACTGCAAGGATCACGACGTACCCTTCAAGCGACGGGATACTCTCCCGGATCCCAATCTCCGGATAACGTTTTTTGAGTTCAGCGGCCCGTGCGGCATTGGCCTCCACCACCGTCATATCATTGCGATCCAGACTGCCCAGCATCGCTCCGCCCATGTTGCCTGCACCGATAAGAAGTAGTTTCATGTTGTGTTCCTGTTTTGATTGTTGTGCTAATTATACTGAAAATTCAGCTATTTACTCATGCTTCTTACGCAAATTCACATTACCGAAGCAGCGTTATTGTTATCACTCCATACTCTCAATAATATGGGTGAGAAATTATGCAATCAATACGAAGCAGTATGTGTGTGATTTTTTTCTCGAAGCAACAGCGTATTGACCATATCCGAGAGATTGGATTTTTGCTCTTTGGCCAGTTTTCGGACGAAACTCTCAACCTCCGGTTCGAGATAAACCGGCAAATGAAATTCGGCATCCTTTCGGTAAAACTTCCCGCGAACACCCTGACTGAAATCGTATTCTTCTTTCATGGGGCTACCTCCTGAAATAGATTTGCTGCTCTTTGTTGCTTGCCTTGCGTGCCGAAATGATACGCACCAAGCATTCCGTATTGCCCATGGACACAAAGGTGTGCACCACGACCAGAGTCCGCGTCGATTCATCCATGCCGATGGTGATCCATCGCTCTTCTGTCTGACTGTGTTCATCATCAGGGATAGAGATGGCATGTGCGTCTTTGAACACCATGGCGGCTTCTTCAAATGAAATTTTATGTTTAGCCAGATTGATTCTGGCTTTGTTCTGATCCCACTCGAACCGATAGTGCACCATATTTCATCCTTGCATCAGCTTATTATAGCATATTTGACGCTCAGGCAAAACCCTACTGTATTAGTCCACAACATATGGCACTCTTTGTGATTTTCTATTACTTTAGGGTCAGGTGTCTACCCACTACTTATTTCCGACCCCTATCTCCTCTCAAACTTGGGATCAGTCTACCTTACACGCTTTACAGGGCTGTAAAAACTTCTCTTTGTCTTCATCGCATCTGTAGACACGAAAGCGTGCTACGCCTCTGTTGATGATATGGTGAAAACCATCGAGGTCTAGTCTATGTTTGCATATCATGGTTTACTCCTGCTTTATAGGGGAGAGTATAGCGTGTTTT
>CAYSQV010000036.1:0-10107 GCA_964433295.1 uncultured Nitratifractor sp.
TACGTACTGATCCTGCAGATCCTCCCTCTGCTCTACCTCTCCTCTCTGCTGGTGCGTGAGATCGATCCCCGTTTGTTCCAAAAACAGATGATCTACTATGTTGTGGGTGCTTTGAGCATGGTGTTTGCCGCTTTTATCCCCTGGGCACGGATTTTGTGGTGGTTTGCTCCTCTAAGTTACGTCCTCAATACCCTCATGCTCATCGCCGTTAAATTCTTCGGCATCACCGTCCTGGGTGCCAAGCGCTGGCTGGCGGTACCGGGGACCCATTTCACGATCCAGCCTTCTGAGTTTATCAAGGTCAACGTGATCCTGATGCTCGCCTATCTGATCGGCCGCTACCCTCCCCCGGAAGAGGGTTACGGCCTCAAAGGGCTGTTGGGGCTCTCGCTGGTGATCCTGATACCGTTTTATCTCATCGCCATCGAGCCCGACCTCGGGACGGCGCTGGTGTTGCTGCTGACCGGATTCGGCGTGATCTTCCTCGCCGGAATCAACTGGCGTCTGAGCATCGGGGTGTTGCTGCTTGCGATCATCACCGGCTACGGTGCCTGGCACTACAACATCATCAAGCCCTATCAAAAAAAACGGATCAACGATTTCATCGGCAAACCCAGTTACCATGTCCGCCAGGCCCTCATCGCCATCGGCTCCGGCGGCCTGCATGGAAAATCCAAAGACGAAGCGACCCAAACCCAGCTCAAATTTCTCCCCATCGCCTCCAGCGATTTTATCTTTGCCTATCTCGGTGAGCGCAAAGGGTTTGCCGGGATGCTGCTGGTGATCGCCACCTACATTCTCCTGATCGTTCATCTGCTCATTATCTCCCGCATCTATAGTGAGGACTACTACATCCGGAGTGTCGCCTCGGGGATGGCGTTTCTCTTTTTTATCTACATGGGGGTCAACATGTACATGATCATCGGCATGGCGCCGGTGGTGGGGGTCCCCCTGCCGATGTTCAGCCACGGGGGGACTTCGTTTATTATCTTTGCGGTCTTTTTCGGCATCCTGCTCAATCTCATTGCCTTTAAAAGGTATTTCATGTATAATGCCGACGCACGAATCACCATGGTGGAAAAGAACGCCATCGAGCGCTCCTACAAGGCCTCACCCCGCAGGCGACGCACCAAGATATCCACCGACGATGTCCGCAAGGGTCTTTAGCTCAGCTGGTTAGAGCTCCCGGCTCATAACCGGGCGGTCCAGGGTTCGAGTCCCTGAGGACCCACCACCTCTTCCATTCTATCGGACTTTCAGTATTATTTCTATACAATCTTCCTATCCAAATGATCAGGAAAAATTATGCTGCGTAGGATCACGTCGTTTTTGATGCTGTTTGCGTTTGTCATCATGGTGCTCAGCGGGATCGTGGAATTCATCTCGCCGTTTGGTCGGCTGGCAATGATGATCCGCTGGGATTTTCTCGGACTCGACAAGATGCGGTGGCAGGCATTGCATATTGTCTTTATGGTGGTGTTTACGGTAGCGGGGCTTGTCCACATCTGGCTCAACCTCAAACCGATCAAGGCCTACCTCAAAAACAAATCCCGGACCCTGATCGTCTTCACCAAAGAGATGGTCATCGCCTTGCTGATTACCGGCGGGCTGTTTGGCGCGACGGTGGTCAAGTACCCGCCGATCGAGTCCTTCGTCAAGCTCAACAAAAGTTTCAACGACTACTGGATCGCCAAATTCAAAGAAGAACGCCTGGCGCAGATGAAAGCCCGCCACATGGCACCTCCGGCTAAATAGCCCGAACGCGTCGAAAAGAAAAAAGAAGTCCTGCCACCGACACACCCCATACTCCGACAACCGGCCAAAGCGGAACGGCCCGCAACCACTGCAGCCACTGCTTTGAGATGATCCTGGATATCCGTGCGCGGTCATAGAGCATCAAGGAGGAGAGGAGAAAAGCCGACAGGAGAACGAGACGAAAGAGCCGGCGCAGCATGCACAACGCCCCTACAAAATATCCCGCAGCATGATCGCGTAGTGCATCACAAAGAGGTTGAGAAAAAAGATCGCCATCGATGAGCCGCGGGAGAGGAGCTGCTCAAGCGGGGTACGCTCCTTGTCGTTGGTACGGTAGGCGATGACAAAATGGATCACCGTGGGTACCGCCAGGGTGACCACCAACACAACTTTTTTCTGCAAAGCGTTTGAGACAGCGCTGCCGTTTGGGTGCACCAGCAGATCAAAGAGCCCATACTCGATCCCCAGTATTCCGCCGGTAATGAGCAATATGACAAACACCACTGCCTCAAACCAGCCGAAGATCGGCCCCACCCGGGGATAGACCTCCTGCTGTGCTTTCTTGTCCCGGAGACTGATCCCCAGTACAAACATAAACATCGATCCGCCGATCCAGGAGATCGCAGCGATCAGGTGGATGTGAAACGCCCAGCTGGCAAGGGAGCTCATTGGAAGGCTCCGCTTATAGCAGGTATCATAATACGTGCAGGGTGTTGTCCCCTGAGAACATCTTCCCAGACATGACCGTATCGGTCGATAGTATTTATACCAGTCGGTGTTGTGGGGGCACAACACCCTGCGCCATAGAGATCTTTCATATAATTCATTCCTAACTGTCGATCTTGAGGACGGCCATAAAGGCCTCCTGGGGTACCTGGACCTTGCCAATCGCTTTCATCCGTTTTTTACCCGCTTTTTGTTTTTCGAGCAATTTGCGTTTGCGGGTGATGTCACCGCCGTAACATTTGGCGGTGACGTTCTTGCCCATCGATTTGACGTTGGAGCGGGCAATGATGGTATTGCCGATGCTCGCCTGGATGGCCACCTCGAAGAGTTGCCGGGGGATAAGCTCTTTAAGCTGCTGGACAAAGGCGAGTCCACGGGTGCGGGCTTTGGACTCCGGGACAATGATGCTGAGCGCATCGACCACCTCCCCGGCGACCCGGATATCGAGTTTGACCAGTTTGCCGGGTCGAAAGCCGGTCGGCTCATAATCGAAGCTGGCGTAGCCCTTGGTGGTGGACTTGAGTTTGTCGTAAAAGTCCATCACGATCTCGTTCATCGGAATATCGTACTCCAGGAGGACGCGGTTTTCGTTGAGATAATCCATCTTGATCTGCACGCCGCGCCGTTCATTGAGGAGCTTGATGAGATTGCCGACAAATTCGTTGGGAGTGAGGATGGTCGCTTTGACATACGGCTCGTAGATCGTATCGATCTTTTGGGGCTCAGGGAGTTCACTGGGGTTTTGGATCTCGATCCGTTCACCGTTGGTCAGGAGCACTTCGTAGACGACGGTGGGTGCGGTGGCAATCAGGTCGAGATTAAACTCCCGCTCCAGCCTTTCCTTGACCACCTCCATATGGAGCATCCCCAAAAATCCGGTCCGAAACCCGCTCCCAAGTGCCAGCGAACTCTCCGGCTCAAATGTCAGAGCGCTGTCGTTGAGCTTGAGTTTGTTGAGCGCATCGCGCAAATCCTCAAACTTGTCGGTCTCAATGGGATAGATCCCTGCAAAGACAAACGGCTTGGCCGGCTCAAATCCGGGGATCGCCTCCTGAGCCGGTGTTTTCGCATCGGTGATGGTATCCCCCACTTTGAGCCCGTCAACGGTCTTGAGCCCCATGACAACAATGCCGATCTCCCCGGTACGGATCTCCTCCGTCTTGACCGGTGCGATGGGATTGGGGTACATGAGGTTGAGGACCTGATGCTCTTCGTTGGTCCCCATCACCTTGACCATCTGCCCTTTGCGGATACTCCCGTCAAAGACCCGCACCAGAGCCAACGCTCCGAGGTAATTGTCAAACCAGCTGTCATAGATCAGGGCTTTGGTCGGGGCATCCGGGTCTCCGGTCGGAGCCGGGACCCGCTCGACAATCGCATCGATGAGCTCTTTGACCCCCTGCCCGGTCTTGGCGGAGATCAGGTTGTGTTCGGTGCAGTCAAGCCCGATCGCCTCCTCCACCTCAGTCAGCACCCGGTCGGGGTCGGCCGCAGGCAGATCGATCTTGTTGACCACAGGAAGCAGCTCGAGATCGTTCTCCAGTGCGATGTAGACATTGGCAATGGTCTGCGCTTCGACCCCCTGCGCAGCATCCACAATCAACAACGCCCCGTCCGAGGAGGCCAGAGAGCGGCTCACTTCGTACGAAAAATCAACATGTCCCGGCGTGTCGATGAGATTGAGAACGTAGTGCTCTCCGTCTTTGAGATAATCCAGACGCACCGACTGGGCTTTGATGGTAATGCCGCGCTCTTTTTCGATCTCCATGGTATCCATCACCTGGGCACTCATCTGGCGATCGCTCACCGCGCCGCACTCCTGGATGATCCGATCCGCCAGGGTCGATTTGCCGTGATCGATGTGGGCAATGATGGAGAAATTGCGTATGTGTGACTGGGGGACTGTTTTGACCAAGGCCGATCCTCGCTCAGGCGGTCTCAAACAACGAATTGACACTTTCGTTGTTGGAGACACGACGGATCACCTCTCCCAGCATGGGAGCGGTGGAGAGCATTTTGATCTTGCCGCAGGTACGGACCATCGGAATGGTATTGGAGACAACCAGCTCATCCAGATCCCCTTCGCAGATACGCTCATACGCCGGACCGGAGAGGACCGGATGGGTGCAGCAGGCCATCACCGAGGTCGCTCCCAGCCCCTTGAGTGACGAGGCGGCTTTGACCATCGTGCCGGCGGTATCGACCATGTCGTCGATGAGGATGATGTCCTTGCCGTCCACATCGCCGATGATGTTCATCACTTCGCTCTCGTTGGCTTTTTCGCGCCGCTTATCGACGATCACCATGTCCAGTCCAAGCTTCTTGGCGAAATAGCGGGCGCGGGCAACCCCGCCGATGTCGGGTGAAGCAATGACGGGATTGGGAAAATTCTTGGCCTTGATGTAATCCATAAAGAGGATCGCACCGTAGAGGTTGTCGACCGGAATATCAAAGAACCCCTGGATCTGTGAAGCGTGCAGATCTACGGTCACCACCCGGGTGATCCCGGCGGTCTCCATGAGGTTGGCGACCAGCTTGGCCGAGATCGGGACACGGGGAGCGGCCTTGCGATCCTGACGGGCATATCCGTAGTACGGGACGACCGCCGTAATCGACTTGGCCGAAGAGCGCTTGAGCGCGTCGGTCATGATGAGCAACTCCATGAGATTGGCATTGGCCGGTGCCGAGGTGGGCTGGAGAATAAACACATCCTTTCCCCGAACGCTCTCCGCGATCTGCACGCTGATCTCTCCGTCGGAGAAACGACTGATCTCGGCTTTTGAGAGGGGCATTTCAAGGTATTTGGCGACTTCGTCGGCCAGCTCAGGGTTGGCGGTTCCGGAAAACAGCATGTAGTTGCTCATGGGTGTGACCTTTGGGCTTGAAGTGCGCGTATTTTACTCTAAAGTTGGTAAAAGGCACCTCAAAGCTCAAAAAGTTTACACTCTGTCTCAAGAAACCCAGGGGAAAAAATGATACGGCGAATTTTTAAAAATCTGGTAGCCAAAAGCACCGAAAAAGTTGATACGTTTTTGGAAAAGCACCATTTGCCGCGCGGATATTTCAATGCCAACCGCCGCAGCGTCACCCGCGGGATCCTCGTGGGGTTTTTCTGGGGGGCGATCCCCATGCCGATGCAGATGGCAGGGATCCTGGCCACCACCCCCTTCTTCCGCTTCAATGTCCCCATCTCGATCATCGTGGTCTGGCTGAGCAATCCTGTCACCTATCCCTTTATTTTCTACGGAGAGTACCTGATCGGCAACACAATCCTCGGACGCCCAAATATTGAGGGGATCGAATTGACCCTCTCCTGGTTTCAGTCGCATTGGGGGCAATTGGCCACCTCCATGTATCTGGGGGCTTTTGTTGTCGCTACGGCAGTCAATTTCATGGTCTATCTGCTCATCAACTGGCTCTGGATGCGTTCGGTCAAGCACGAAAAACACAAAAAAGAGGCGCTCAGGCGCGAACGCAAAGCAGCGACTGAGACCGATCACGCCGATAATTAAATCCCAAGGAGTCTGCCATGCCCACCCGTCAAGATGCTCTGAATCTGCTCAAAGAATACAACACCAACCCCGCCCTCATCCAGCACGGCCTCCAGGTCGAGGCCTGCATGCGCCATTTCGCCCGCAAGTACGGAGCAGATGAGGAGAAATGGGGGATCGTCGGCCTGCTCCACGATCTGGACTACGAGCAATACCCCGAAGAGCACTGCCACAAAGCCGCTGAGATCCTGCGAGAGCACGGCTACAACGAGGAGATTATCCGCGCGATGATGAGCCACGGATACGGCATCGTCACCGATGTCGAGCCTCTCTCAGATATGGAGAAAACCCTCTACGCCGTCGACGAGCTCAGCGGCCTGGTCAATGCCTGCGTGCTGGTACGCCCCAGCAAAAGCATCATGGATCTGGGGGTCAAGTCGGTCAAGAAAAAGTTCAAACAACGCTCCTTCGCCGCCGGGGTCGATCGTGATATCGTCACCAAGGGAGCTGAGATGCTGAGGATGGAGCTGGGTAAACTCATCGAAGAGGTGATCGAAGGGATGAAAGCCGACGCCGAAGCGATCGGGGTGGCGTGATTCCCTTTTAACTTGTACTGCATACTGTATACTGTCACAATCTATTCTCAGGAGTATCCCACATGTCCGCTCCCCAGTCTGCCAAAGCGTTTCATCTCTGGAGTGCCGTGATGCTCGGCATAGGCTCTATGGTCGGGGCCGGGATCTTCATCGTCATCGGCCAGGCGGGCAGTATCACCGGCAACCTCGTGTGGCTCTCGTTCGTTTTTGGGGGTATCGCCGCGATGCTCAGCGGCTATTCGCTGGCCAAACTCGCCATCGCCTATCCTTCCCGCGGCGGCATCGTCGAATACCTCGTACAGGGGTACGGTGAAGGGGTCTTCTCCGGGAGTGCGGGGGTGCTCTTCTATCTCTCCGGGCTCATCGCCATCGCCGCGGTCGGCAAATCGTTCGGGGCGTATGCTTCGACGTTCTTCCCGGCGGGGAATCATCTGGAGAATATCTTCGCGGTCGGGATCGTCACCCTGTTCATTGTGATCAATCTCATCGGCGCGGCGCTGGTGGCACGGTTCGAGAACATCATCGTCTTCATCAAACTGGCCGTGCTGGTGCTGTTCACCGCGGTCGCCCTTTTCTACATCGACCCGCAGCGGCTCAGCATCGCCCAGATGCCGCCGATGAAAGAGATGCTTTTCGCGCTGGGGTTGACTTTTTTCGCCTATCAGGGGTTCAGCGTCATCACCAACACCGTCGAGGACATGGAGGACCCAGCCCATACTGTCATGCGGGCGATGCTCACCGCCATCGGGCTGGTGAGCGTACTCTACATTCTCACCAGCATCGCGGTGCTGGGCAATCTGCCGCTGGAGCGGGTGATCGCCGCCAAAGACTACGCGCTGGCCGAAGCGGCCAAACCGGCCTTTGGGATGTGGGGCTTCAAGATCATGGCCGCGACCGCCCTGCTCGCGACCGCATCGGCCATCAACGCCACCCTCTACGCCACCGCCGAGATCAGCTATACGCTTGCCAAGGAGGGGAAACTCCCCAAAGCCTACACCTACAATCTCCACCGCTCCTACAGCGGTCTGATCATCAGCGGACTGCTGGTCCTGCCAATGATCCTGTTTCTCAACCTTACTGAGGTGACCACGGTTGCCACGCTGGTGGTACTTATCATCCAGGGGCTGACCCACATCGGTCATCTGCTCCGTATCCGGGAGACCGGCGCCAACAAAACACTGATCATCCTTGCCATTGTCAGCATGTTCACCATTGCGGCCTTGACTCTGTACCACACCGCACAAACCACGATCCCTCACATCGGTATCTACATTCTCAGCGCTTTTGGGCTGGCGTTTGCGCTGGAGATCCTGCTACGGCTGATCACCCGGCGGGTCATCACGCACCAGTCCCATGCCCACACGTTCGCTTCTCCCAGGACAACTCCCCCCAAGAACCCCTGAGATCCCCAATCACTTTTTTACCAAATGCTACTCTTGTCGCAAACTCCGTTAGCATCCCGGGAATATACTATGGAAAATCAAATAAAAGGAGTTTAGAATGTGGAACCACACATCTTTACAAATCTCAGCCAATCAGGCATTGGTAGATCGTTTCAAAAAATACGCCAAGATCAGCGGAGTGATTTTTATCCTGCTGGGATTGGCCGGGATCTTTTTTCCCACCTTTATGACCATGACCGCCGTGGCGCTGGTATCGTACCTGATGCTGCTGGCCGGTGTCTCTTCGGCCTGGTTTACCTGGAGAAGCCATCGCACGGACTGGGCCGGATGGCTCAAAAGCCTCATGCTGATCCTTGTAGCGGTACTTATGATCTTTTATCCGCTTAACGGTGCGGCGACGCTGGGTATGCTGCTGGCGGTCTATTTTTTCGTCGACGCGTTTGCAGAGTTTGGTCTGGCATTTGCGCAGCGGCCCAACACCGTCTGGTGGCTCTGGCTGCTCAACGGCATCATCTCGCTGGGGCTGGGGGTGATTTTTATCGTCGGCTGGCCATTCAACTCCCTCTACCTGGTGGGGCTGTTTGTGGGCATCAGTCTTTTCTTTGACGGGGTGGCACTGCTCAGCGGTGGCCTCTTCCTTGACAAAGCGTCCAAAGGCGCATAACGCCCCCGGAGGAGACCCATGTACCATGCTGTTGCAGAATTTACCCTTGCGGGCGCGCTGATCTTCATCGGACTACTGACCCTGACCAAAGCCAGCGAACCGCGGGAGATCCCGTTTGCACTGCTGCCGCTTCTGTTTGGGCTGCATGAGTTTGCGCAGGGATTTGTGTGGCTGGGGATAGAGGATCTCATCCCTCCCCGGGCAACTGAGATGGCTCAGAGCTATTATGTGTTTTATGCCAAGGGTTTTTTGCAGTTTTGGGTGCCGCTGGCAATCTGGCTGCTCGAGTCCCCCGGCTGGCGCAAGAACATTCTGGGAGCCCTCACCCTCCTGGGAACCGGGCTGACGTTCTACTCCCTCTGGGCACTTTCGATCGAGCCGGCACATGTCTATCTGCTTGAAGGCGCGATAATCTATGACACTCCCCGCACCGCCTATTTTTGGCTGGGAGCAGCGTATGTCCTGACCACCTGCGGCTCACTCATGCTCAGCTCGAGTATTGCCATTCAGCTTTATGGATGGCTCAATTTTATCGGACTTGGCCTCATCTACTGGCTGCGGCCGGAGGCATTCACCTCGCTGTGGTGTCTCTATGCGGCACTGCTGAGCGGGGTGCTCTATTTTTATTTTATCGAACGGCGCATTGCGTTTCTCCAGCGACTGCGTGCCCACGAATACATCCTCTCCCGCGCCCTCACCCGTGAACTGGACCGTCTGCAGCAGCACTACCCCCGGTGGCGGGAGCGCTTCGGACTCACTGGCCACAAACGGACACCCTAAGAGCAAAGAGCACAAGATGTTCTCCTCTTTGCGTACCTTCTGGATCCGTGAATGGTTGCCGATACTTGCTGCTTTGGGTGCGATACTCCGCCCTGATCGCCGGTGAACGGCCGAGCCTCTCGGCAGATGAGCGGGATGTCGCATGGATCCTGGCGGGGCTCTTCTGGGTCGTCAGCGGACTGAAGCATACGCAGGTGCTCGCCGCCATAGCCGGATACATCCAGCGGGGACGACGGGTAGCGCCCAAACTCATCGTGCTCTCGCTCTTTCTGTCGATGTTTATGACCAACGATGCGGTACTGGTCCTCATCGTCCCCCTGACGTTGAGCTTCGCACTGCCGCACACAGACTGGCTGGTGATCCTCGAAGCGCTCGCGGTCAATGCCGGATCGGCACTGACCCCCATCGGCAATCCTCAAAACCTTTACCTGTACTGGTTCTATCATCTTGATCTGACCGAATTTGTCAGCGAGATCGCCCCTTTTTCGGTGCTGTTTTTATTGCTGCTGCTTCCTGTGGCCTTTGCAATCCGTGACGCGGCACCCACTGACCGCCCACCAAAAACTGAGACGATCTCAAAAGCAGGATGGTTTTACGCAGGAATGCTGGCCGTGATCCTGCTGGGGGTGATCCATTTGCTGCCATTGTGGCCAGTGGCATTGGTACCACTGTATGCCCTGCTGTTTGATCGG
>CAYSQV010000037.1:0-9842 GCA_964433295.1 uncultured Nitratifractor sp.
CTGGGGGAGGAGCTTTCGGAAGGCGGGGTGTTTCTTTTCTCCGAAAAGGTGGTCTTCGGCGATTCGCAGCTGGACAAACAGATGATTGACATCTACTACGATTACAAGCGGACGCAGGGCTACAGCGATTTTGAGATCGCGCAGAAGCGGGAGGCGCTGGAAAATGTCCTGATCCCGTTCACGATCGAAGAGAACATTCGGATGTGCCGTGAAGGGGGATTCGGGTCGGTACACCCTGTTTTTCAGTGGGCCAATTTTGTCACGTTTGTCGCCAGAAAGATGTGACAGTTGACATCCCAATATACCAAATCCCCTAAACACGGGTCCCATTAAAAAATATGAGTTGTTCACACCTTATTCACCATGTGAAAAGGCATATTTTCTCTTAAAAAACTCTAAAAAAGGTCTGAAAAAGTGAAAAAAAAGATCGATTGCTTTTGACCTGCCGCTGGCATAGGCTTTTTAATGGAAGTTTAGGTTATAATCCTGCCAACATACTACAAGGAAACGACATGAGTTGGAAACCCGACAGTTGGAGAGAATATCCCATCAAACAGCAACCGACCTACAAGAACCCTGAGCGTGTCAAGCAGGTCGAAGCGGAGTTGGCCAGCTACCCGCCCCTGATCTTCGCCGGTGAGGCTCGCAATCTTAAGCGGGATCTGATCAAGGCCGGCCGGGGCGAAGCCTTTATCGTCCAGGGAGGAGATTGTGCAGAAAGTTTTGCCGATTTTAATGCCGACGTGATCAAAAACATGTTCAAGCTGATCCTTCAGATGTCGGTGGTGATGACCTATTCCAGCGGCAAACCGGTGGTCAAGATCGGCCGGATGGCAGGCCAGTTCGCCAAGCCTCGCTCGAGCGACTACGAAGAGATTGACGGTGTCAAGCTCCCCAGCTACCGCGGGGATATTATCAACGACATCGGTTTTACCGAGGCGGCCCGCGAGCCCGATCCTGAGCGCATGATCCGAGCCTACAACCAGTCGGCGGCGACGATGAACCTGTTACGGGCCTTTTCGCGTGGCGGGCTGGCCGATCTGAATGAAGTGCACCGCTGGAATCTCGACTTTATCAAAGGGCATCCGCTGGGCGATCGTTACGAAGAGCTCAGTTGCCAGATTGACAAAAGCATGAAATTTCTCGCTGCAGCCGGCATCACAAGCGAAAACGCTCCTCAGTTGCGTCAGACCGTGGTCTATACCTCCCATGAAGCGCTGCTGCTGCCGTATGAGGAGGCGATGACGCGGATTGACAGCATCAGCGGGGAGTGGTACAACACCTCGGCACACATGCTGTGGATCGGGGACCGTACCCGGGATCTGGACGGGGCGCACATCGAGTATTTCCGCGGCATCAAAAATCCCATCGGGTGCAAAGTGGGCCCCAGCATGGGCGCCGAAGAGTTGATTGCCCTGATTGACGCACTCAATCCGGACAACGAGGAGGGGCGACTCAATCTCATCGTGCGGATGGGTGCGCAGAAGATCCAGGAGGCCTTTCCTCCGCTGCTGAGGGCGGTACGCGATGCGGGCAGACATGTGGTCTGGACGATCGACCCGATGCACGGCAACATCGAGAAAAGCTCGACCGGGTTCAAGACACGGGATTTCGACAAAATCCTCTCCGAGGTAGAGCAGTTTTTCGCGATCCACCAAGCCGAAGGCACCGTTGCCGGCGGGATTCATCTCGAGATGACGGGCGAGGATGTCACTGAATGCACCGGCAGTCTCTCGGCGGCGATCACCGAGGAGGATCTCAGCAGCCGCTACCATACGCAATGCGATCCGCGTTTGAATGCCAATCAGTCTCTCGAACTCGCCTTTATGATCGGAGAGAAGTTCCAAGGCCGATCGTAAAGCGGTTCTCCCCGTTGTCGTAGGCGTACGACAACGTCATCTTGTGTATATCCAAAATGCTTTTGACAATGTAAAGCCCCAGACCCAATCCGTTGCGTGACGTGTGAAAAGGGGCAAAGTAGTGCTCCAGCGGTTCCCTGAGACCCTCTCCGTGGTTGTGGACGATCAGGGCGTCCTCTCGGATGGTGACTGTCACCCGTTTGGTTTGACTGTATTTGATGCCGTTGTCAAGCAGATTCTTGACTGCCAGGGTCAAAAGCTCAAAATCGGCCTGGATCGTGGTATCGTGAATCAGATGTACATCGACATGACGAGCAGGATCGTCCAGCATCAGCATGTCGATGCTTGCCTCCACAATGTCGCTGAGTTTGTAGGGCTTAAAGACCGCATCGAAGTTTTTGGAGGCGATCTTTTCCACTTTGGCGAATTCGTTGATGAGGAGATTGAGCCGCTCAAAAATGGTGTGAAATCGGGTCTTTTGTCGCTCGTCTTCGACCATTTCCGACAGCAGGCGTCCTTTGGCGATGGGCGTTTTGAGTTCGTGCATGATCGCGCGCAGAAGCAGCTGGCGGGAGTGGAGCAGATCCCGGATTTTTTTGACAGCGGTATCGAAGGCGTTGGCTACTTCGGCGATCTCGTCTCCCCTGTCACTGTGGCAGGAGATATTGAGGTCACCGTCGGAAAATTTTTCGATCGTTTTTTTGAGATCGGTCAGCGGTTGGATCGAGCGGATGACCCACCAGTAAAAAAATCCCAGCAACAGCAGCGATCCCCCAAAACCGATCACCAGATCGAGGGGAAATTTGGGTTTGTTCATGTTCTCCAATACGAGGTTGAAGCGATCGTTATTGATAAAGATATACCGTTCGAGCTTGATGGTCACCGTGGCGAAGTGGCGCGTGCCGTTGCGGTCGTCGAAATGACCCTGCAAGAGGACATTCTCTCCTCCGCCGTTGACGACGCGGATGTTTTGGGATTCGAGATAGGCAGTGTCGATGCGGCCGTATTTGAGGTAGTAGAGGTAGAGATAGTGGATGTTGGCCCTCTCCTGCATGGCGATCTCTTCGAGCGATTGACTCTGGTTGCGCTGATAGAGAACGCCAAAGAGAATTGTCAACAGCAGTGTCGCGATCACAAAGATAATGTTGATCTTGGCACGCAGGGATCGGGGATGCATCAGACCAGCTTGTACCCGATACCGCGTACGGCCTGGATCCGCTTGGGATCACCGAGTTTGGCACGGATTTTTGAGATGATCACGTCGAGACTCTTTTGGGAGCTGTCGCTCATGACGGTCGAGGCGTTGATAAGCTGTTCGCGCGAGATGGCAATGCCCTGGGAATGGACCAGCTGCGAGAGGATCTCAAATTCCGCAGGGGTCAGCTGGAGGGCGGTGCCGTTGAAATAGATCGTGTCGCCGCGGATCTCAAATTCGCTCTGCGGGGCCGAAGGGGTGCCTCCTTCTTTGTTGCGGCGGCGCAACAGCGAAAGGATACGGGCATGGAGCTCTTTGGGGTCGTAGGGTTTGGGGAGATAGTCGTCGGCTCCGAGTTCGAGCGATTTGACTTTGTCTTCGATGTCGCTGCGCGCCGAGGAGATGATGATGGGGATGTCGTACTTGCGGGCGGCCTCTTCGCACACTTCCAGGCCGTCCATCCCCGGCAGGGTCAGGTCGAGGATCATGAGGTCATAATTGTACACGCCGGCACTCAGCCCAAGAAAAGGATCCTCGAAGTTGGTGACGTGCATATCAAACTGCCCGAGGTACTCAGTGAGAAGTTCGGCGAATTCCGGATCGTCTTCGATCATCAGGATTTTGATCATGGGGGCTCCATGTGGTCGGTTTGGGATATTGTAGCGGGGTTTGGTTAATTGTTTTCAAACGCCCGGCGCATGTGGGGAAGAATTTCGTCAAAACCGTAAGCGCCAGCGGTGAAAAGTTCAAAGGCCAGTGCCCCCTGATAGAGGAGCATCGCGGTGCCGTCTTTGGCCGGTTTGCCGTGGGCTTTTGCCAGCCGCAGAAAAGGGGTCTCTTTGCCATAAATGACATCGACACACGCCTGGGATGAGGGGATGACCGCATCGAGGATCTCCCGGGGTGCAGGCAGATGCTCCTCTTCCAGTCCGGCAGAGGTCATGTTGATGACCAGATCATAGGTCTCCGGCCGATAAGTCTCGAAAGTTGCTGTCTGAAACCCCGCCCGATCAAAAGCCGCGAGTCTGTCAGGGCTTCGGTTGAGGACGGTGACGTCGTATCCCGTTTCTCTGAGGAGGACGGAGGTGGATTGAGCTGTACCGCCAGCACCCAGCATGAGGATCTTTTCCCCGCTGAATTCATGGATGGTTTTGAGAAATCCGGGGGCATCGGTATTGTATCCGTGGAGCATATCTCCCCGGCGTACGATGGTATTGACTGCGCCGACTTTTTGGGCAAAGGGGTCGAGCGTATCGCAGGCGGAAAAAGCGGCTTCTTTGTGCGGGACGGTGACATTGGCGCCATGGAGATCCAGCGCCTCAAAGGTTTGACGGAGTTTCTCTCCCTCCTCGAGTTTCCACCGTCCGTAGCATCCTGCAATTCCCAGTCCCCGTAGCGCATAATTGTGCATCAGCGGGGATCGGGAATGCGCGACAGGATTACCAAAAATCATCAAGCGATATGGGGGAAGCATGCATCCATCTCTTTTTTGAGGGTATTATAGCAAAAACAGGATTGTGTAAACACAACAAAAGTTCGGGCCGGGGGGAACTGCCCGGCTGCAAAAACGTTAACTGCGTGAGCAGCTGCTCTCTTCGTCCTCGATATCACGGCAGTGGTCGTAGTGCGTGTTGTCTCCATTAACTTCGATGTCTGCGCTTTGGTCTGTATTAAACCGCAGGGTGTATTTCGAATTGTTGCCTTTTACAACGATTTTTCCCTGCGTTGGGCAGATTCTATTCTTTTTCAAAACAACATCAGTCGGTGTAGATATCTCGATCCAGCCGCCAAGACAATTGGTTTTGATAAATCCGCTTAGTGCCAATGAAATACTGTAATTATCCGCATATTGATTTTTATAATTATTAACAGTAATTTTGGTTTTGTATTTTATGAAATCAGTCCGAACTCCTGTTGCCGAGATATGCCCAGTCATTGTGATGCTCATAACGAAAATATTGTTTTGCGCACGGTAATCGTATTCTGCAGATTTCCAAACAATCTCCCCATCGGCGGATTTTAGACTGTAATCGGTAAAGGTGATGGTGGCAGAGTCTTTGTTGGTACTTGCAACAAAGACTTTTCCGTTTATGGTTACATCACCCATCTCGCAGTTATTGTAGACAATAGTTCCACTTCCACTGCCGTCGGAGGTGATTGAAATGCTCCCTCCGTCATGACACTGCTCTGTTTGGGTTGCACCCAACTGAGTGTTGATGTTATCCGTAGAGCTGAGAAGATAGGAGGGAATGAGTTTGTAGGGTTGCTGAATCAAGGGAAGCGTGACTTTAGAGTGAGAGGAAGCACCGTAGCCAGTCTTGGGTGGCTTGGATGATTTTTCCCCTAATCTAAGAAGAGAAATTGTTTCGTAAGTGACATTGTTTTTGTTTGAGCTGCTGATAGCAATTTTGTCACTCTCTTTGATGGAGGTTTCCGGATTGCTGCCGCCGCAACCGCTCAGGCCAAAGGTGATCAATAGAAGGCCGACGAGAGCCCGTGTATTTGTCTTGAATGTCATGGAGAATCCTTTTGTGTGATGTGTTTTAGATTATGACCGATGTTTGATAAAAAAAAAGTAAAAATGCCTGAAAAAAGGAGCGTACGGTTCCTTTTGAGACATTTCGCGTCAAGAAGATGGCTTAATCTGCCATCTCTTTGAGGGTGGCGATGAGGGCCATGAGTTTGTTGCGCACTTCCAGCTCTTCCAGTTCCGGTACGGAGTCGGCGACGACCCCGGCTCCGGCCTGCAGGGTGATGCGGTCGGGCTGAAGGAGGGCGGTGCGGATAGCGATGGCCGAATCCATGTCGCCCGTGAAGGAGAAGTAGCCCACGGCTCCGCTGTAAAAGCCCCGTTTGAGCTGCTCGAAGCGGGCGATGAGCTCCATCGCTTTGATCTTGGGGGCGCCGGTCATGGTGCCTGCAGTAAAAGTGGCACGAAAGAGATCAAACATGTCCTTGTCCGCATCGATCTGAGCGACCACATCGCTGACCATGTGCATTACATGGGAATACTTCTCTACCCGCATCATCTCCGGCACCGTCACAGTGCCCGTCCGGGCGACGCGGCCGACATCGTTGCGCCCCAGATCGATGAGCATCAGATGCTCCGCACGCTCTTTGGGGTCGGAGAGCATCTCCGTCTCCAGTTCATGGTCGCGTTGGGGGGTGGCGCCCCGTTTGCGGGTACCGGCGATGGGTCTCAGCAGGATCTCACCGTCGGTGAGGCGTACCATCACCTCCGGGCTGGAGCCGCAGATGGCAAAATCTTCGTACTCAAGCAAAAACAGATAAGGAGAGGGGTTTTTGGAGCGAAGTACCCGGTAAAAACTGAGCGGGTCGACCGCCCCCTTCTGGGTGTAGCGGTTGGAGGGGAGCATCTGAAAAACATCCCCGGCGCGGATGTGCGCTTTGGCCTCATCGACGATCTGCATAAAGCGCTCCGTGGAGAGAGAGAAGCTCCCCTCGCCGTCGAGGAGGATCGGTTCGAGTGTCAGGGGCTGATGGGGACGATCCAGGAGTTCTTCGATCGCGGCGAGTATCTCGGGATAGGTGTTGTCCGGGTCAATGAGGGTCAATCGGGCACTTTTGTGGGAAAAGCCGATGATCAGCTTGGGGCGGACGAGATCAAGATCGGGTGTGTGCAGAGTATCACGGAGCTCATCCATGTATGCGTGCAGGGTCGGCTCAAAGACTTTGACCATATCGTAACCGATAAAACCGATAAAGCCGTCAACAAACCCGAATCCGGCCTCAGCGGCCATCGCACGGTACGGTGCCGGATCGATCGCGCGGTAGTAATCCTGAAGAAAAGTGAACGGATCCTCCGGGATATCCCGTGCTATGCCGTGCGCATCGACATAGTGACTGATGCCGTCACGGTAACTGAGGCGCTCTTTGGCACCGACGGCGATGAAACTGAAATTGCCCACCGATGTGTTGACGATACTCTCAAAAAGCATGGTGATTTCGTCGGGAAAGCGTGCCTTGATCTCCCCGTAGAGTGCTACGGGGGTAAGCTGGTCAAAGAGATGCGAGCGGATCATGGATCAGAACTTGACGATCAGACCGTCGACTCCGAGTTTCTCCTTGATGACAGGGAGGGCAGCTTTGGCCTGGTCATAACTGTCATAGGGGCCGACGCGGACCCGACGGATTCCCTTGGTGGTTTTGGTGATAAAGGTGAAGCCGTTGTCTTTGAGTTTTTGCATAAATTTCGGGTTGGGATCGCGCTTGTAGGCACCCACCTGGATGTAGTAAATGGTTTTGTTGGCATTTTGGATCAGTTCGCCGTTTTTGGGTGTGGCAACTGTCGCCGTAGCGGCGGGTTTGGGTGTGGGTGTGGTGGTCGGCTGGGGCGCAGCAGCGGGCGTCGAAGTTGTTTGGGGGGTGGAAGTCTGCTTGGGCTTGGGCTTGGTTTTGACAACCGATTGGGGAGATGCAGCAGGCTTGGCGGCAACAGGCTTGGCGGTGGATGGCTTGGTAGAAGCAGCCGGCCTGGTGGGTTGTGCGGCCGGTTTGGGGGCTGGAGTATTGGTCGGCTCCAGAGGGATCAGACTGGGATCGAGGGGCTGCTCCTGTGTCTGGGGGGTTGATGCTGCCGGAGCATCGGAAGAACCGAACAACAAGGCCCAGAGGATCAGTCCCGCAATCAAAATAACGATCAACAGAGCGATAATGGTTAAGAGTGTTTTGGAATTTTTTGTGCCGGGTTCCGGATCGCCAATAATCAAATCATCCAAATTATGGTCGTTCATTGTGTAACTCCCCTTGTATCTAAAATGAGCGACCCGCCAGATGCGAGTCGAAAAATGGTGGGTTGATTATAGCAGAAGAACAGTTAATGGATGACAAATGACCCAGCAGGATGGCCCTGCAGGAGCGGGTTACTGCGTCTGTCAATCAATAGATGGGACGATCGTAGATGACAAATTTGCGTGCGAGTTCGGTCATCTCGGTCCGGATATTGGCATGGAGAGCGTGATCGGTAATGTTGTCCAGTACATCGGCGATGCGGTGGGCGATGGTCTCAAACTCCGCTTCCTGCATCCCGCGACGGGTCAGTGCGGGCGAGCCGATCCGGATCCCGCTGGTGACAAAAGGGCTCCGGGTCTCACCGGGAACGGTGTTTTTGTTGACGGTGATTCCGGCAGCCCCCAGAGCCGCATCGGCATCCTTGCCGCTAAAATCTTTGTCGAGGAAGCTCAGCAGCACAAGGTGATTGTCGGTGCCGCCGCTGACCACATCGTAACCGCGTGCCATAAGGACTTCGGCAAGCTTGGCGGCGTTGGCTTTGACCTGCCGGGCGTAGGTTTTCCACTCGGGGGCGAGGTTGTGTTTGAACCCGACCGCTTTGGCGGCGATGACATGCACCAGAGGGCCGCCCTGGAGTCCAGGGAAAATGGCGGAGTTGATCTTTTTGGCGAGGGCCTCGTCATTGGTGAGGATCATGCCGCCCCGGGGGCCGGCAAGGGTCTTGTGTGTCGTGGTGGTAACCACATCGGCATGGGGGAAAGGGCTGGGGTGTTCTCCGGCGACAATGAGTCCGGCAATGTGTGCCACATCGGCGAAGAGATAGGCCCCGACTTCGTCGGCAATTTGGCGGAATCTTTGAAAATCGATCTCTCTGGCGTAGGCGGAAGCACCACAGACGATGATCTTGGGTTGGACAATTTGGGCGATCTGCATCACTTTGTCATAGTCAATGCGTCCGTCAAGTTCAACACCATAGGTGAAACTCTGGTAATTTTTGCCTGAGAAACTTGGCTTGGATCCATGGGTGAGGTGGCCGCCGTGGCTCAGATCCATTCCGAGGATCTTCTCCCCGGCTTTGAGGAGAGCCGCATAGACTGCACCGTTGGCCTGAGAACCACTGTGGGGCTGGACATTGGCGTAGTCACACCCAAAAAGTTCTTTGGCGCGTTTAATCGCCAGCTGTTCGACGCGGTCGGCGTATTCGCATCCGCCATAGTAGCGTTTGCCGGGGTATCCTTCGGCGTATTTGTTGGTCAGTACCGAGCCCATCGCTTCCATGACGTCGGGAAAAGTGAAGTTTTCCGAGGCGATCATCTCGAGGTGGTCGGTCTGGCGCTCCAGTTCGGAGGCGATAGCGGCATAGACTTCAGGATCGAACGATTCGATGGCATAGCTCATGATATTCCTTGGGAAAAAGATGCGATATTATAATCAAATTTTGTTGGAGCCCGGCTAACATTTGTTAGCCTTTGGACCCGCTCAGGATCGGGTTGATTGTTGACGCGCTTTGCACGCTGCCGCATCGATACAGAAGAACCCTTTGCCTTTTTTGGCAGGTTTGAGCTCCTCTTCTACGGTGTTGCCGCATTTTTTACAGGCATTTTTGGGTTTCTCTTCGAGTGCCGCTTCAGGTTTCATGGCCGGGAAGAGAATGACATCACGGATGGAGTGGTTGTTGGTCAGCATCATCACCAGACGGTCGATACCGATCCCCTCTCCTGCGGTTGGTGTCATACCGTGTCCAAGGGCACGGACAAAGTCAAGATCCATGTGCATTGCCTCTTCGTCTCCGGTTGCCTCTTTGGCATTTGCCTGTGCTTTGAAACGCTCGAACTGGTCAAGCGGGTCATTAAGCTCATTAAAGCCGTTGGCGATCTCTTTGCCTGCCATGAAGAGTTCGAAACGCTCTGCGATCTCAGGGTTTTCGTCACTTCTTCTGGAGAGTGGTGAAATATCGATAGGATAGTCGGTGATGAAGGTTGGGTTGATCAGCTTGCCTTCGACGAACTCATCGAAAAGTTCTGCCTGCAGGTAGC
>CAYSQV010000038.1:0-9607 GCA_964433295.1 uncultured Nitratifractor sp.
TACCTTGGTTTTTGAGTTTCAATCCGCGCCCCCGCACGGGGGGCGACTGCGTGTCTTGGGTGGCTGGCCTTTTTGGTTGGTTTCAATCCGCGCCCCCGCACGGGGGGCGACAATGATATTTTGAGACAAGTGGGGCAATCTTTAGTTTCAATCCGCGCCCCCGCACGGGGGGCGACCTTAACTGATTTTATTTTTTGAGCGCCTTTCCATTGTTTCAATCCGCGCCCCCGCACGGGGGGCGACTTGAGGTTTTGGTGACGTTTTTTGTCCTGGCCAGTTTCAATCCGCGCCCCCGCACGGGGGGCGACTTTATCCTGCCAGCCAACCCATATTGTATGATGGTTTCAATCCGCGCCCCCGCACGGGGGGCGACTGGTATTATCTTAACCTACTATAATACAAGTAATTACATATCATAAAACGCGAACCGCTACATCTTTGAAAAATTAAGGAACACTTCATTTATGCCTCTTTGACCAAACATATTGTCAATGAACTAGTTATGATAATCGCGAACACTCCGGGGAAATCATGGGAGCCACATGATCGCGGAAGCATCAAAGCACTAGAGGATCACTAAGATCAGGAACCGATTTTGTCCCGTGGTGCTCAATCCTGCGTTTGTAATTGGCCCCAAGGAAATAAAACCGCAAGCTGTCGTACTCCGGGTCGTACTCTTCAAGAAGACGGCATCTGAGACGTGCCCATTGCTCAGGATCTACAAGGCACTCGAAAACCGAGTTCTGAACCCGCTGTCCATAGTCAAGGCAAGACTTAGCTACACGCCGAAGGCGCCGCCGACCTCCGGGATCTGTTGTCGAAACGTCATAGCTGACCACAACCAGCATTGCCGGCTCCTCTTATCTCCAGATTAGGGGTGGGTAGGCGTCAATATCACCGCGAAGCCTTCTTGCAAGCAGCAAAGCCTGTACGTGTGGTATTGCGCCCAGCGTACACTTTTCATCAAGAAATGGGTGGCGGATTTCCTCCTTTTTACGCTCCTGATACGTGATAAGGACTGTCCGCCGTGTCTCATCATCCATCACAACACCACCGGTTTCCTGGGTTTCAAAACCGCTGTCACGAACCTGACGGCGATTTATAAGCGACAGGACCAGGCGGTCGCCAAGAATCGGACGCAATTCTTCCATGAGATCAAGGGCAAGGCTTGGACGCCCTGCGCGGTCACGGTGAAGAAAACCGACCTGCGGATCTAACCCGACAGCCTCAAGGGCCGAACGTACATCATGGACAAGCAGAGTATAGACAAATGATAAAAGTGCATTGACCCTGTCACGCGGAGGACGCCTGGACCGACCATTGAAGGTGAATGCACTTTCATTCGTTGTGATAAGGTGTTGGAACACACCAAAATAGATGCGTGCAGCCTCACCCTCAATCCCGCGAATCACATTCACCGATGATACGTTTTCTAAATCCCTGAGTTTGTCAGCCAGGGCTTCAACCGCTGGCATCAGGAATTTTCTGCGATCAGGATGATCACGTGCAGCCCGTTGGAGCACAAGGCGGCAGTTTGCAACCTTTGCGATCACAAAGGAGCGTGCGAGGTCCATCATGTATTCTATATCGTCTGCCCACCGGTACTGTGTTCTCCGGAGATGGACATTGCCCGACACTGGGCCCTCGATTCGCGCAAGAAACTTTCCGTATTCACTGAGAAACGAAATCCCGATACCGTGCTCAGCGCAATGTGCCATAAGAAATGGGCTCAAGGAAACATTGCCGAAACACACAATTCCTTCAAGCAGATGAACCGGAACGCGAAGTTTAATCTCGCCGTCCACCTTTACAATTAACGCCTCTCCATCCTTGGCAAGCCATGCCCCTTGGACTGTGACAAATAGGCAATTCAAGTGCTTCTTCATTCCTCGTCTCCTGTTTGCAACAGGGCATAATGAAGGGATGCAGCCAAATATCGCCTGGCCGAACGGCGGCGAGACATCGCCTCTGGCATGCAAATTGACAGCAGGGAGCAGCTGGCGCACTGTTTCTTCTTGACCGCTTGAGGCGTCACTCCGGCCTTAACGAGTTCATGAAAACGGCTGGCGCTTTTCACGGTGAGATTCCGCAGCTCCTCGTCAAACACTACCGCCATTCTCCTCTGCTCTTTTCCATAGAAGAGGGCGCCATCTGGCAGTTCGATCCCCAGCATCTCCTCGAGACAGAGGGCCTGTGCGCATAGCTGCACTTCATCAGCTCGATGGGGCTTCGGCCTCCCGCGTTTGTACTCGACAGGAAACGGTATCCAAAGACCTGTGGCGCCCGGAAGCGGAACGCCGTGAGGCCGAAGCCCTGCGTCTGTCTTTCCCCCCGGAGCGACACGATGAAACTCCACCACATCCGCCACCCCGACAAGACCAAGCTCAAGCGAGCGCAGGGCAAGCCCCCTGACAATGATGATACTACCACGCCGCTCGCGCCTGGGCGCGCTTTCATGGACCCTCTGGTGCATGAATCCGCCTTCAACGGTGAAAGAATTGTCTGCCCAAGCGCCCTCAACATGGATCAGCGCGGCCTGGCGTTCGCAAAACACCAAGTGCTGGACCCCTGAGAGAGGGAGCAGCTCGTCTTCGGGATACATTATGGACTCTCTATCACGTCGATTTTTTCAGGGATCGCTGACCGGTCCAGGATCACTTCGTAGTCATCGAAACAGCGTGGCACCTCGATTCCGTCTCTCCTTCGCACACGAACCGAATCGAGCAGCACATGACTCGGCGCCACACCAAGCTCATTGGGATGACGGAACACGATCAGCTGCTTGGCATTCATGCTCCCCGCAGGCCGTGCTGCTGACTGGTCGAACTGAAAGGCATTAAGCAACGCTTCCCAAAGCAGATCAAGATCCCCGTCCGTAAAACCGGTCTGAGCCGCCAAAAAGGGATTCACAAAACCATAGGTCACATAGACTGCATACGGCACCGTAAACTTGCGGCCTATAGTGCGTTCCTTCTCAAGATCCCGCTCATTTGTTACCGAGCTTCGTGTAATAGCATGTTCAAGAGTCACGATAGGTTCTACCGATCGTGCAAAAGAGATCTGTACAGGACCGCGCACCTGGCCGCAGTTGACCTCTGTTGTCATGACCGCACCAAAGGTTCGGATATCATAAAAATTTTTACACATGAACCGGGTAACCTGATCTGCTTTATCTTTATTTTTCGGGAGCTTCTTTGACACGGGCTTTTCACCGATAGCTTGGTAGGCCTCTTCATGGAGGCGATTGAGGACCGCACCCTCTGTGAAGTAAATACGGTAGCCGTCGTTGCTTTCTTTTGTCAACGCCACATAGTTCCTGATTTTCCGCTTGATGCACACATCCGTCACAAGCCCATGGCCCGTTTCCGGATCGATCCGGGGCAGGTTTCCTGCGTCGGGATCACCGTTGGGGTTGGCGTCTTTAACGTCGAAAATGTAAACAAAATCGTGGCGGTTCATGGTGCTCTCCTTTCTATCGTGTTATCTTAAGCTTCCGTAACTTCGATACGATCATTCTTGGATCGATAAAAATCGTTCATTTGATGGTAGTACCCCAAAGCAAACATTCCTTGCTCTGCGGTCCCGAGATGGGCGGGAAAGCCTTCAAGCGGATCAAGAATCTCCTGAACAAGCTTCTCTCGCGTGACCTTGAGTCCTCCCTCCAGTTTGGCAAGATGGTGTTGATAGGTCCTGAGCAGGCGGGGGAAAACCATGGCCGGGGTTGCAGAGGCTGAGCTGTAAAACCGGTCACGAATAGTAGCGTTGATGGAGCGTCCAAGTGCGTCTGTCTGTGTTTTTTCAAGTACTGCAAACAATCTCCCGAGTCGATACGCAGGGTCATTGCGGGATCTGTCTAGACTCATGGATACCTCCTTTCCAATGTTTCTTACCAGATAGCCCTTGATGATACAGGCCCTTGGATAGTTGATAGTACGGTCCGCCGCAATACGGCGCATAACGGCTTGATAGAGACCCGCCGGGTATTTTGAGCCGGTGACAATGGCTTCAAGTAAGGGGCCGGCAAGCACTGGGGGAATGTTTTTAGGTTCGCGTGCTGTTTGACGCAAAAGAAGCCATATAGGAGGAAACTCAGGATCAGGTTTTTTTGAACTCTCGGTCCACTGACGTTCAATCTGAATATCAGAAAAATGCCGGCGGAGGTTATCAAGCAGATTGGATAGCGTATCTTGATGAAAAAAACGAACAACGATCCGCGCGGCATTCGGTGCAAGCCCGAGGATGAAATACCCGGTGGTCTCGGGAGACTGCTCAAGCTCGGGATACGCTTCCTTGCCCTTTCGAAGAGCATTCAGAAACGCTTTAAGCTTTTGGCGTACAGTCTCGTCCTGGGCCTCGCCAGCATCGGTAAGGCTTGCGCCCTCTGCTGCGAACCTGAGAAATATATCCTCGGTGGGCGTGGGGCGGTCGGTCCAGAAGACCACGGTGGTGTCGCCCACCACCAGTCGGTGCTTGTCGCGCTGGGGGCCGTCTATGAGTGTATTGAGTGCCATAACATAGCGAAACGCCGCCTTTTCAGATACTGGCGCGTTGAAGCTCTGATCCTTGTTGTATGATTTAAATGCAGATTTATCGAAACTTACTATTTTCGCCCCTGTGGTCTGAACACCCACCACACCTTTGATCGGCGGATGGAGCCTTGCTATGGGCGCTTCCTTTCCAGTTACGATACATTGGCTGCGAGGAGCATCTAAGGAGGTGCTGAGGCCGGCTTCCCACCACTCGCGGACGCGGGGAAACTCGTGTACATACCGGGTGTCACCCCGGATCTGAAACACGCCAAAGCCCGTCCCAACCTCGTCGAGGATAGGGTGCTTCTCGGCATCATCAGGGTCCCATTGTTCAAGAAAGCGGCAGACTGCCGAAAATTGGGGGATGTCGATTTCATGTTCAACGTCAAGATGTCGCTTGCGAAACGCCTCAAAGGCCCGTCGGGCACGCTTTGGCCTGTCGGGGGCATATCCCAAAAGGTACATCTGGTTGTCCCACAGAAAACAGGGGTTCAGCCCGGAACCTGACTTTTTTGCGCCGCCTGGCACAAGAACCTGTTTGGGGCGAGGCTTGTTTTTATCTTGAATTCGAGCATCCTGAATTTCGTGAATCGACCCGTTCAGTTCAATCACCACAATGAAGCTGATACGCTGGTAACTGTAGCCCGGTGGGGGGACCTGGTATGCAGGATCAGCTTCAAGACGGTCATAAAGCTCATAAAGCGCGCGCAATATCATGGCTCACCCCCTTGTCTCGGTGATGGGCGGAATCTCAATGACACCGTTTACCAAGCGCGCATGGAAGAACCGTGGATTAGCTGTCATCCGCCGGCCTTGACTAGCTTCTACAATGGGGCCTTTCCGATCCTGGCTAAATACGATATCCCATAACATAAATCCAAGATTACGCTCGCCCCGGAGCTCGAAAGGGCACTCCGGGAATGTTTCTTCATCGCTAAGCAGACGGAAGCTTGCCGGAAACTCACGGCAACCAAGGTACGGATGGTGGAAGTACTGGCCTTTTGCCGCCCGGCGTTTAAAGGTTTCGAGATGTTTGGCTTCGGGATGGGCAAGCACAGTTCCGTCATGCTCTGTTGGATCAAGCACCTCGATATGGGCTTCAATCCCGTACCGGACATCGCGTAAAATCATTGCGGCGCGTTGTTGACGGTGCTTTTCCACAGCAATGCCGAGCCTTCCCCTGCCTGATTGCATCGCTGACAACGCTGTTTTTACCGGGATCTTGGTATCAATCTCATTACGGCGGACATGAGTGAAGCGGATCGGCGCAAGTACACGGATTTTATCGATTACCCACCTTATCTGAGGCTTCCAGTAGATAGCCTCCAGGATGCCACGGGCCGCGCTCGGAGTCATGACTTCGTATGATACCCGCTCAACCTTCATCTCGGGTCTGTTGAACGAGGCATACGCGCCCCATACCTCTAATCGGACGCCATAGCTCATGTATCCTCCTTTTCTTAGATGATTGACAGATCGGGGCCCAGATCCTCGCGCTCGAGGACAAGGCCAAGCTCCGTGTCATAGTGAAGCTCGGGACTGATGAGCATCGGGTAGCGGTCACAGACAAGCTCAATGCTTCTCCCAATCTCCTGAAGAAAAAGCCTTCTTTTGACCTGGACGGTATAGCGCCGGAGCCGGCGCAGGAGTCCGGGATCGGGAAGCCCCCAGGTGTTCTTGAGCTGCTCGCAGAGTTCCTTTCCCTCCTCGTGCCAGGGGATGATGACACTCTCCTCAGTGTCTGGAATCAGGTTGAATCGCTCAGCCATGGTTCGGAAAGCGAACAGAAATGGAAGTTTTGGTTCATTTGCGAGCTTCAGTTCCTCGAGTATCCCATTGGCATCCCATCGGTCCTGCTGTGACCAGTAATAGAGGCGGAAATAGTGCTCAATGGCTTCAAGCGACAGGAGGTCGTCGTACAATGGGGGTACGCCTTCGGTCCCGATGATCTGGGATGCTGCATTTGCCGTGTCAGCTACAAATCCCTCCGAACGGCGATGTTCCGAGCGAAAGACATAGGTGATCGCCGAGGGGAGCCTTCCGTTGCGGTTGCACCTCCCGGCCGCCTGGGCAATGGCGTCGAGCCCTGCAAGAGAACGATAGACCACGGGAAAATCCAGGTCAACGCCCGCTTCCACAAGTTGGGTGGAGATCACCCGGCACGGTTCTCCGTTTTTTAAGCGTGTCCGGATCGAATCGAGCACCTCGGCCCGGTGCGCCGGACACATGGCGGCGCTCAGGTGGATCGCAGCGGAATCCTTCTTCAGTCTTTCAAACAGCTCCCGGGCGTGACGCCTGGTATTGACGATGCAAAGCACCTGCTCGTGATTTTGGAGTCGTTCTGCCAGCGCGTCATCTGTCTGGTTGCCGAGGTTTTTGACCGTCACCCTCTTGAGTGCAAGATAGAGTGAGCGTGTATCCTGAATAATCTCGCGAACGTCTTTGGAGTTGAAGCCGATGGGAAACTCTTCTTCCCTTCGATGAACAGCCGGCTGGGTCGCTGTGCATAGCACCACGGAGCAACCGTAATTATAGGCCAGCTCTTGAAGAGCAAGAAGGCATGGATGAAGAAATTCCACGGGCAATTTCTGCGCCTCGTCGAGAATGATCACCGAACGGGCGATATTGTGCAGCTTGCGACAGCGGCTGGTACGATTCGCAAAGAGCGACTCATAGAACTGGATTGAGGTGGTCACGACGAGGGGCGCCCCCCAGTTTTCAGCGGCCAGACGGCTTTCCAATGTCTCCCGGCCAGCGTCGATAGCACTGTGATGCTCGATAACGGGATCGGGCAGCCCCGTCTCGACAAGTGGAGAAAACACCTGGCGGAACACATCGGCGTTCTGCTCGATGATACTGGTGAATGGAATCACGTATATCACACGGTCAAGCCCGTGCAATAGCGCGTGGCGGAGGGCGAATGCAAGAGAAGAAAGCGTTTTTCCCCCTCCTGTGGGAACGGTCAGCGAAAACAGTCCGGGAGGCTCCTGAGCCGCGGAAAGACACGCTTCCCGCACCCTTCTTCTTTCGCGGTTCACTGGTGTATCATCGGCCGGGAAAGCCCCAACATACCGATCCAAGGCGCTTTCCATCTGCTTAAAGGTATCTTCCGGCCACTGTGGGCGTTGGTTTGCACGTTCAGGGTCCATGAACCGTTCGGTGTCGAGAAAATCCGCGTCGACCAGACAGGAGAAAAGCATCCGAACGAAAAAGGAGAAGGAGAAGGCCGTTCTTTTTGGATCAGATCCTTTTTGGAGCAGGGCTTTTTTGAGGAAGTCGGGCAATTGTGGCGGATCGGCCTCCGGCAGCTTCTTTAAACCATGCTCCCATGGTTCAACGATTTTCATCAAACGCATTTCGAGGCATGTGCCGTCCGCCAAAGCGTCATGCAGCCCGGCATGATGGCCGGCTATGGGATAGGCCAGAAGGTGTCCTAACACGCTGATCGTGGATACAGCATACTGGGCGCCCGCGCTGGTATGATCTATCTTTACATTTGTTGCTCGGGAATTGCTGTCCATGCTCAGCTCGTAATCATGATAATCGCCTCTTTGGCGGAGATAAGCCTGGAAGGATTTTGAGAACTTCCCGAGATCGTGCCATAAGCCGAGCAAGTACCCCCACTCACGGACTCTAAACGCCGATGCGAAATCACCTGCCAACTCTGCGACGTTCTTCAGGTGCTCCTCAAGGGGTTGCCATTCATCGGGGGGGCGCTCATGCAATGTATGAGCATAGTACATTAATTTCAGAGCTCCCTAAGCTACCTGATAGGATTGATTATTGAGTAGAAATATGATTTTTTAGTTTGCTATCAATTCTCCTATACTGCTTAAACCTTATCCAAAAAGCAAGCCCCCCACAAAGGGAAAAGTCTGATAGCGCTGAGTATGGCGAGCCGGAAAAAGTGGTTCATCCGATTAATGCGTACTTGGTCTTGTGAATGGCCATAATTTTAAGTTTGAAGAATTCAAGATCTCTAAAGCCATAAGCTTGTCGTTTCATTGTTTTTGTTTTATTGTTCGTCCCTTCCAGAGGGCCGGTAGAGATAGGATAATTATACCAGGCAAGTATGCCACTGCGATAAGCTGCAAGGGCGTTTGCAAAACGCATTAATACCCTGATCTTGGAAGCTTTTGCTCTTTTGATCCAGTCGGAAAGAAACAGTTCAGCATCCTTTTTACATGGCTGTTGCCACAATTGACGCAGATCTTCCTTTAGATAATAAGCAGTGGCTAACGGTTCATTAATCTTTAATGCCTCTTGCAGTCGGTCAGCTTCACCTTTATCGGCATTAAGGTTTTCCGGGTTTTTTAGTAACAACCAACGGGTGCCTTTGAGTATTTTCTTGTGCAATACATCTGTAAGCTCGTGGTAAAGCTGTCTGCGTAATTTCGTCAGAAGGTTTCAGTGCATTGGCTCCCTTGCCATTACCAACAAAGACCACCGCGCCGGTCTTCAGATCCATCACGATGGTCAGGTAACTATACCCCTTGCGAACAGCAATTTCATCAATAGCAATTTGGCTGAGCTTTTTCAGCTTTGGAATCGTCCTGAACCTGCGCAATCTGCTGCCGCTGCGAACAACATGCCGGCTGCCACATGCAGAACAACGCAGGTTATGGGATTTATGGCGAATGGTGAATATCACATTGCCATCCTTATAGTTACTACTCACATAATCATAGCCATAAAGTCCGAAAGCATGATATAAAAAACTTGTGGACATGACGCTTCACCTCCTTGATAAAAGTTATTTTTTTCTTTCACCAATAGGTGAACCTGATTGTCCACTTTTTTCAATACCAAATGTACCCATTTACCGGATGAACCGTAAATATGACCCCTGTCACCGTAGGGGCAGACCGGCGTGTCTGCCCCAAAAAAAACGGGCGAACACACAGGTTCGCCCTTACATCAGGTGGTGCAATGGTTTAAAACAATGACCACCAATGAATATATTCGTGGTGTTAAACAAAACGGGTGGCCGCCATTTCCCGGAAAATTATGGCAACGGAATTATTATGACGTACATTCCGCACCCTTTTTTACGACTTTGGCACAATTTTATCTTCTGC
>CAYSQV010000039.1:0-9526 GCA_964433295.1 uncultured Nitratifractor sp.
TCTACACCACGATCGATGCCGACCTGCAAACCATCGGGCGGGAAGCGATCCGCAAGGATTTTGACCGGGTGGTCACACAGATCGGAGACGATCGGAACACGACCGATCTGGGAGGTGCGCTGGTAGCTGTCGAGAGCCGTACGGGGGACATCCTGTCGCTGATCGGCGGTGTGGATTACCACAAAAGTGCGTTCAACCGTATCACCATGACCCGGCGACAGCCCGGATCGGCATTTAAACCCTTTGTTTACCAGACGGCACTCGACATGGGGTACAATCCCGCGACCCAACTGACCGATCTGGCGCGCACATTCCAGTATACGGTCAACGGGAAGAGCAAGATATGGGCGCCGCGCAACTACGAACGGGACTACAAAGGTTTCATTACCCTGCGAGAGGCGCTGGTGCATTCGCGCAATCTGGCGACGGTCAATCTGGTGTACGATATCGGGGTGGAGCCGATCCGCAAGCGTCTGGCGCTTCTGGATGTTCCCAACATCCCCAAAGATCTCTCGATTGCTCTGGGCAATTTGGGGCTTAGCCCGCTCAAGATGGCACAGATCTATACGGTCTTCTCCAACGGTGGCCACATGATCGAGCCGCGTCTGGTGAGCAAGATCGTCTCACGGGAAGGGGCGGTGCTCTATGAGACCTTTCCCAAAGAGATTGCCAATTTTACCCGGCCGGAACAGGCCTACCTTATGACCGATATTTTGCAGGATGTGATCCGTCGGGGAACCGGCCGCAATGCCCGGGTGGAGGGGATCGAACTGGCGGGAAAAACCGGGACGACCAACGACGGGGTCGATGCGTGGTTTTGCGGCTACTCTCCGAGTGTGACGACCATCGTGTGGTTTGGGCGGGATGCCCACCGACCCATCGGACAACACGCTACGGGCGGCTCGGTGGCGGCTCCGGCGTTTGCCGAGTTTTACCGGCGCCTGTTAAAGCGCTACCCTGACACCCCTCGCAAATTCGAACGCCCCAAAGGGGTCTTTGAGGGGGAAGTGGACGGCCATACCGAGCTCTATACGGCGATCTCTCCGTTGCCGGGGATGCGGGAGCAGAACACGACGACCGGGATTGCCAAAATGTTTGACACCCTCCCCGATACGGAACAAACCCCGTCCGCGGTCACCGAGCCCGAAGAGGTGGAAGTAATCCGCATCGACGACGAGCCGGTCGTCGAAGAGACGGTAAGCGGTCCGCAGAGGGAGACAAAACCGGCCGAAGCACCGATCGATCCCCTGCATCTCAAGCCCAAACGTCCCCGGCCGGTCGGAGACGACAGCGGGGCGATGTTTTAATTTTATCAAAGGAGTATGCCCATGGCCATCATTACTTTTCGTGCGTTTTCACACCTCAGAGAGGCGTTTCGGGACAAAGGTGTCGTCAGCATGAAACCGCTGGAGATTCCGGACAACATTACGGTGGTGGAGCTGGTACAGATGTACGGCTTTGCGTCGGAGGAGATCGAGGCGGTTTTTATCAACCACAAAGTGGTGCCCAAAAGCACGGTCATCCAGGATGGTGATCGGGTCTCGCTGATCCCGCCGGGAGGTATCCCCGGCCATGTAGCCGGGTACATTGGCAAAAAAGGGATCGAGTAGTTTCCTCAAGATCTCCAGATAATCAGGCGGAAGTGATTGGTGACCTGCTCGACCACGTTGCCGTCTGTGTCCATGTGGGTGTGCAGAATCGTCTCGATACGCTTCCGGTCCGGGAAGAGGCCGCGGACTTTGAGGTGCCAGGTGTAGGCTTCGATCGCTCTGGCCAGGGAGCGGGAACGGACTTTTTCTTCGGGGTATTCTTTGAGGTCATAAGGGATGCTTTCTGCTTCGAGCCACTTTTGCAGACGCACAGCTCCGTTGGGCGGAGTATAGGTCGCTCCGTGGGCAGCGATCAGCTCTTCGAGGAGGATCGTCCCCCGTTTGTCGCCCCAGCCGAGAAAAATCTTCGTTTGGGCGGCGCGGTGCATTTTGGCGAAGCTTTCGGCATCGCGGGTGGCGGGGGACATGGTGCTGAGAGCACAGTCGTATGGATGGTCGGGGAGGACGAACGTTTCCCAGTCCGAATGAAAAGCGCGTATGTTGTTGATCTCATAACGGGCAGCATCCTCTTCGAGGATATTGATCATCTCTGAGGAGATGTCAAGTGCATCGACATGGGCTGCCTTTTGAGCGATACGCAGGGTGTAGATACCGGTGCCGCAGCCAATGTCCACGACCGATTTGCCCGCACAATCAACCCCCATCTCTTTGATCAGATCACAGATGACCTGTTCAAGGTGTTCTCCTTCGGGGGTGTATCGGCCGTAGCGGTGTGCTTTTTTGTCCCATTTGTTTTGCATTGGTATCCTTCAGGTGGGGAGGCGGGTGAAGTCGTTGTAGAGCAGATCAGTGATGAGCACTTCCCCTTCAAGTGACTCCCCAAGACCGGTGATGAGTTTGACCGCCTCGGCTGCCTGAATCGCGGCGACGAATGTCGCGGTAAAAGGGAGATTGCCGGCGGCATCCTCGGCACCGTGTCCTCCATCACGATAGAGGTGTTCCAGGGTTACATTGACTGCGATCTGACCGTTCATACCGGCGATGGCACCGTGGACAAAAGGGAGCGCGCGATCGCGGCATGCTTTCGCCAGCGAGAGTTTGAGCGCGGGATCGTCAAGCGCATCGATGACCACCGTTGCGTCTTCGATCAGAGGCATATCCTCCTGCGGATCGAAACGGCGGGTGATGGGGCGGATCTGCACCGCGGGGTTGCATGCGCTCAGTTGTCTCTTGAGGACGCGGACTTTTTCGACTCCAAGTACGTCCAGGGTAGCGAAATTCTGGCGGTTGAGATTGTGCTCGTCAAACACATCCGGGTCGATCAGCGTCAAATGTCCTACGCCGATGCGAGTCAGCATTTCTGCGACATGACCACCCAGCCCGCCACAGCCGACAATTGCCGTACGAGCCTCCAAAAGACGGAGCTGTTTCTCAGCAGTGATCGTGTTGCGGTTACGGGCATAACGCAGGGGGAGGATGCCGAGCGAGAGGGCACGGTGCTCGACCTCCCAAAGGGGTAGATCGTATTCGGCAGCGATGGCCAACTGTGCCCCGAAAGGGAGCAGGTGATCGGGTGCAGATCGGATGAGGGCTTGTGTTGTGTTATCCAGATGTATCTCCTTCGTCATTCATGGCTTTGGTACCGAGGATCAGTCGATAGGATCCGGGCGTCCCCGGTGGGAGGAGGGCGATGCGGTCGCCGTTACAGAGTTCACGGTCGACATTGACACAGTCGATCTCTTTTTTGCGCAGAGCAAGTCGGGCAAACAAGAAGGCACTGAAATTGATGGTCATGAGAAGCTTCTTATCCTCCCCCGACTTTGGGAAAGAGAGCGAGAGTGTCGCCGTCTTTGAGCGGATGATCACCTTGAACGTGCCGTCCGTTGATGATCATGACACCGATCGGGTAGCGCTCGACGGCGATCCCGGTCTGGGCGATCACATCATCGACGATGGTCCCTTCGGGGTACCGTCGCTGCTCAACCTTGAACATCCCTTCGCGGTACTGGGCGAAGAGTTTGACCGTGATCTCAATCTCCCCCATTAAAAGTCCCAGAACGAATCGATCTCTTCGTTGGTGAAGTCCCAGACCACATTGTGCGGCGGCAGCGGTTCGTATTTCATGAACTCCGGGATGCGGTCGTCGGCGCGGGTCAGACCTGCCTTGAGGTTGAACGCATGCTCCGTTTTGAGAATGTTTTTCCCGAGGTTTGTCACGTCATCGGCGGTCAATTCGGCACCGAAACGTGCGTTGATCATGTCGATGAGTGCCGGGAGGCAGTTGGGATCATCGAGTGCCGGGAAGGCGACAAAGATACACATACCGGTGCTGTCGATGGCGGCCGAAGCGATCTGGAGATTACGTGAGAGCTCCACCTGTCCCTCTTTTTTGAGCGGATCAATGTAGCCGCCGCTGTTGAGGATGTTGGTGGCCACGGCGTATCCGGCGGTGTGGTCGGCACCCATCGGGGTAGTGACGTAGGTGATCCCCTGTCCTTTGATGGCGCGGGGTTCGTAGGCCGGGATTGCCTGGTTTTTGACCACCGGTACGCGCACCACTCCGTAGAGCTTGCCGACGTTGCCGGTACCGCTGCCGATGATTCGACCGACGGGTGTACCATTGGGGATATCTTCCCGAAGGATCTTTTTGACTGCTTCGGCGTCGCCGAACTTGATCATTCCCCCTTCGGCTGCGACCCCGAACGTGACTCCTGTTTCGATTGCATCAACCCCGATGTCATCCATGATGTGGTCGATCTCGGCAATATCGTCAATGTTGTCGATGCCGTAGTTGGCTCCAAATGCCCAGATCATTTCGTACTCAAATCCTGAAGTGACGTAGTTGCCGTCCTTGTCGTTGTAGACCTGCGAACACTGGATGACACATCCCGCGTGGCACCCATGGGTGGTTTTGCCGCCCCGTTCCTTGATGTTCTCTGCGACATGTTCGCCGGAGATCTCTTCGGCGTTGTCTGAGGTGCCGTAGCGGAAGTTCATGCTCGGCAGACCGCCCGCTTCGTTGATGATATTGATGAGGATATCGGTACCAAATGCCGGCAAACCTTCCCCGCTGATCGGATTCTCCTGAAGCGCTTTGGTGAAGGCCTTGTTGGCGGCACGGAATTTCTCCGGATCGGCCATGGGGGTTTTGTCGGCTCCGCTGGCGTCGATGGTGATCACTTTGATCTTTTTTGAGCCCATGACCGCGCCCAGGCCGCCGCGTCCGAGACTGCGGAGTTTGCCCTGCGGGTCTTTGACCGAGATGTTGGAGATGAGCATCTTCTGCTCGCCGGGGGTTCCGATACTGAAGACGGCCACTTTTTTGCCGTAGCGCTCCATCATCGTATCGAGGACTTCGAAATTCTCTTTGCCGACCAGTTCTGGACACGGCTCGATCTCGATGTTGTCCTTGGTCACATGGACATGGTAGAAGGTCTCATCCTCTTCGGGAATCCCCTCGATGATGAGGGCTTTGACCCCGAGCTTGGCCATGATGCCGGCACTTGTACCACCCGAGTTGCTCTCCTTGATCCCGCCGGTGAGGGGACTTTTGGCCCCCAGAGAGGTCCGGCCGCTGTTGGCCGCGGCCGTTCCCGAGAGGAGACCGGGTGCAAAGACCATCTTGTTATTCGGTCCCAGCGGATGACACTCGGGATCGACTTCGGCCGCTACAATGGTCGAGGTGAGCCCGCGTCCCCCAAGACCCAGCCACTCTTTGGGTACCTCTTCGATACTCGAACTGAGGTCGTTCATCCTCACACGATAGATCTTGTCCGCCATGTTGTCTCCTTTTGAAATAGAATATGCAACTGCATCCAAAAATTATATCACAAAATAGTTACATAAAAATAACGGTAAAATGGCAGTTTATTAGGACAATAAATCTCTGATTTTATCTGCTTCCTATCAAAGCTATGGCATGATTACCTCTAACCATCTTGGGAGGATACCATGGAGCCGGTCCATCCTGTTGCGATCGTGCGGATACGTCAAGGTACAAAAGCGCCTTTTGAAGATACGCTGGTGCGGGAGATCAAACTCCAGATCGCGGTCAACGGCGAACCGGTCGCCGCTTTGATGGCGACCCCGGTGGATCAGGAGGCGCTGGCGGTGGGGTATCTGATGAGCGAGAATATTCTGGCCGATGTATCCGATGTCGAGACCATCGCATTGACGCAAGACGGTGCCCGGGTTGAATTGCGTGGCCGGATCGATGAGGCCGCAGCGCAGAAGCTCAACGCCGAAGGGGTCGTCATCAGCGGATGCGGCCGGAGCAAGACGGCCAACATCGATCCGGCGCAGATTGCGGCAAAAGTCAATACCGTCGATTACGCTCTGTCTGCGGCACGGATCAGTGAGGAGATGAACGGCTTTGAGGATCATTGCCGACTCTACCGCCAGACCGGCTCGGTCCATACGGCGATGCTGCTGCTGGAGAGTGGCGAATACTTCATCGCTGAGGACATCGCCCAGCACAATACCGTGGACAAAGCGATCGGCAAAGCCCGTCTGGCCGGGGCCGATACGGGGCGCAGTGCGCTGTTTGTCAGTGGCCGGCTCTCCTCGGAGATGGTGGCCAAAGCGGTGATGCACGCTATCCCCATCGTCGTCTCCCGTACCGCATCGACCTGCCTGGGGGTACAGATCGCGGAGCGGTTTGGGGTGACGCTTGTGGGATTTGCCCGCAAACACAACATGAATATCTATACCCACGATCAACGCATCACAGAGGAGTGACCCATGACCCAACTCGATCTATACGGTTTTGATGAAGCGCTGGAAATGGCATTGCATGCTGCCGGCCCTACTCGCAAAAAAGAGACGGTGATGATCGATCGGGCATTGGGGCGGGTGATCGCCCATGAGGTTGTCTGCCGTAAAAACATGCCTGCCTTTGACAACTCGGCAATGGACGGTTTCGCGGTCCATGCGGCCGACGCAGGCAAGCGGGTGGCGGTGATCGGGACGATTTATGCCGGGGAGATACCCCGGGGTGAAGCTGGCGGGGGGGAAGCGTTTCGGATCATGACTGGAGCGCAGGTGCCCGGCGGTGTTGATGCGATCGTTCCGATCGAGGATTGCCCCGAAGTGACCGATACCCATGTCACGCTGCCTGCGAAGATCAAACCGGGCAACAATCTCCGGCTCAAAGGCGAAGAGCAGGAGCAGGGGGGTGTCCTCTTTCCCGCCGGCATACGGCTGGAGGCAGCGCATATCGCGATGCTTTCGGCTCAGGGGATCGTCGCGGTGGAGGTGTATGCGCCGCTGAGTATCGCGGTGGTCTCCACCGGGGATGAAATTCGCGAACCCTGGGAAGAGAGCACTGAGGATGAGATCTACAACGCCAATGCTTTCGGGATCACGGCGCTGCTCTCTTCCTATGGCTTCTCGCCCACCTATGCCGGATCGATCCCCGACAGTCTGGAGGCGACGACAGCATTCATCGCCGATCTGAAGGGATACGATGTGATCATCTCCACCGGCGGGATCAGCATGGGGGATGCCGATTTCCTCTACGAAGCGTTTGAGCGCAACGGGATGGAGCCGATCTTCCACGGGGTCAATGTCAAGCCGGGCCGCCCGGCGATGATGGGGACGATGGGCAGCACCTTCGTCATGGCGATGCCGGGCAATCCGCTCACTGCCATGGTCAATATCCATCTCCTCTCCATCCCGGTACTCTTCAAACTCCAGGGCGCATCCGCCTACTATCATCCCTTTGTCTATGCCGAAAATGTCGCAGCGTTCAAGGCTCGACCCGGGCGCACCAACCTCGTCCTGGGCTCCCTCCAAACCGGCCGCTTCCACGTCCCCCGCAACAACAAATACGGCTCAGGGATGCTCACCCCTCTGATGGAGTCCAATGCCGTTGCGATTTTGGGCGAGGAGCGTGATGGAGCCAAAGCCGGTGAAGTGATCCGGGTGGTAATGATGGCCCCGATGGCGATGGCAGAGAGCAACGGGGTGAGCAACCGCTAAAAGGTTGACAAATCGTTCCTAAAGGTATATACTACTTGTAATAAAGTATATAAAAGGAGCCGTCCATGACCGCAAACACCCGGTACAAAAAAGAGCTCTACTCCCTTCCGACGGAGATCGTCGATGAGCTGGTAGCCTACGCCAAAGAGACCCATCGCAAAAAAAGCCACATCGTCGCCGAAGCGATCGCAGAGTATATGGAAAAGCGTGAGAAGAAGAAAGAGATCGAAGAGGCTCTGAGTATCATCGGAGCGGTTCACTCCGATACCCCCGTACCGGATATCCAGGAGATCAAAGCCAACAGGTACCGACTGTGACCCGAATCTTCCTCGATGCCAATGTCATGATCGACATTATCGCTGACAACCCCAGACCCTCTACTCCTCAAAGCAGCGCACTCTATACCCATTTGATCCAAAATCCCGATCGTTATATTCTCTATACCTCCTGCGATCTGTTCACTACCGTTCACTATGTACTCCATCGAGGAGGCAACAAGGCTTCCGTCCTCAAAAGCCTCAAGACCCTCAATCGCTTCATCAACGTCATCGAGTTCGGCAACGAAGAGATCGAAGAGGCGATCTACCTGATGGAGAAAAACCCCGCTTTTGCTGATCTGGAAGATACGATCCAGTACGTCATGGCCCGCCGAAAACGGTGCGACTACATCATCACCAACGATGCGCGCTTCTTCAGCCACGACGTGCCGATGCTTGGCAGCGGGGAGGCACTGGAGGTTGTTCGCAGCAGGATCTGATATATAAATGTCAGCATTGTCGAAACAAGATGAGATCCTGCAGGGGCGATCATGAACAGAGAGAGTGTCTGAAAACAGGGGCAACCACGAAGGGGTTGCCCCTACAGATCCAAAACCATAAAAAATACCGATGATGATCACCTTTGCCGATCTTCGCTATAATAGCACAAAAACAAAGTCCTCATCATGTCCCAGATCGTCCAAACCTATCTGTCTGAAAACGGGAAGCTCAGCTGCAAGAATGCGATGCAAATGGCGCAGGACCATGCGCTGCCCCTTGCCGAGGTCGGCGCGATCGCCCAGACCGAAGCGATCCGCATCAGCGACTGCCTGCTGGGTCAGTTCGGGTCGTTGAAAGGGTGGGAGTTCGATGAGGCTGTCTGGCAGCAGCTTGTGGAGCGGGCAGGTTCCCGGGAGCGGATCACCTGTGCCGAGGCGATGGCTATCGCCCAACAGGTCGGGTTCGATGCGGTGCGCGGCACACTGCTGGCCGGTCGGATGGAGGTGACCCATTGCGCGCTGGGGTGTTTTGGGCAGCGTCGCAAGACCAAGCTCTATCTCAAGACCAAAAACTGGATCGAGAACCGCGATGAAGAGCTGGTGCTGAGCAAAGGGAAGATCGACATCCTCGAGCGCATCGATGAGCTCGGCTCCATTTCCCGTGCTGCCAAAGCAATGGGGATGAGCTACAAAAAAGCATGGAACCACATCAAAATCCTCCAGAAAAACCTCGACGATGAGATCCTCATCACCCAAAAAGGAGCCGGACGCGACAGCGGCACACGCCTCACCCCCATCGCCCGTGAATTCATCGCCAATTACCGCGAGATGCAACAGCGGATCGAAATCTACGCTGATGCACAGTTCAAGCAGCTGTTTTTAACCGCGAGAAGTCGAAAGCGGTAGTTTTCTCAGTGCGTTGAGCAGGTACCATCACCGCTGCTTTTTTCGAGTTTCCCTGGATGAAGAGGGTGATACTCTCTTGCACGGTGGGGGAGATGCGGTCAAAGTAGAGATCGAGTCCAGCATCGGCGAAGCCCTGGGCGGGGTGGCCGGGGTTTTCGACCCCGTCAACATCGACGATCTTCCCTTCTTCGAGTGAGATAATGGTATAAAAATTTGCTTTGCCGAAGTGGGCACCCCGTTTGCTCAGGTACCCCATGTTCTCATCGGTGGGAAATACTAATCTCATGCGTTCTCCTGATGGAAAGAATCATACTGCCTCATCGCGTAAACCGGT
>CAYSQV010000040.1:0-9401 GCA_964433295.1 uncultured Nitratifractor sp.
ATATTGACCGTTTTAAAGCGATCAATGACCAATACGGCCACAGTGTGGGGGATGAAGTCTTGATCGAATTAACCAGGCTGGTCTCCTCCTCCATACGCGAGAGCGATGTCTTTGGACGCTGGGGCGGGGATGAGTTTATGATCATTCTCCCTGAGAGCAGCCAGAAGCAGGCCAAACGGGTGGCCAAAATGCTGCGCGAAAAGATCGCGGCTCATCCGTTCCCGGTCGTACAGAATGTTTCATGCAGTTTCGGTGTGGTTGCGTATCAATTCGGCGATACGATCAAGACACTGGTTTCCCGGGCGGATACGGCTTTGTACGAGGCCAAAGAGGAGAAGGATTCTTCTCCCATTATTTGACACGGTAGACGACGGAATAGAGGATCGGCACATAGATCAGATTCAGCACCGTTGCCCACGCAACGCCAAACCCAAGTGAGATCGCCATTGGCTGAACGATGAGCGACTGTCCGCTGGCAAAAAATATAATCGTTGACAAGCCCAGGACTGTTGTGACCGAAGTGAGAATGATCGGACGCAGACGTATCTTGGCTCCTTCTGCAATCTCATCGATGTTTTTGGCGTTTCGTATGAAATCTATCATTATCAGACCGTCATTGACAACTACTCCTGCCAATCCTATCATCCCCATAACGCCAAGCATGGTCATATTGAGACCAAAAAGCTTGGTTCCTATGAGCGCACCGAGTATAGAGAGGGGGATGGTCGAGAGCACGATCAGCGGCTGGACAAAGGAGTTGAACATCCAGACAAGCGAGATAAAGATCAAAAATATCGCAATCACTGCGGCCTGTGACATTTCACTGGCCAGCTGTTTGTTTGCTTTTTGCTCACCTTTTATCACTACTTTTATCCCTTGTTTTTTGTATTGGTCAAGTATAGGCTTGATTTTTGTCATAACTTCTGTTGGCAGGACTTTTTCCTTGTCAACGCTGGCAGAGACAGACCAGAGCCGCTCACCGTTTTCTTTGTACAGATGAAGCATGCGTTTGATATAAACAAAATCAGCAATTTGCTTGAGAGGCACCAATTGTTTGCCATCAGGTGTTCTGAGCCGGATAGAACCGATATTGTAATCTTCTTTTTTGTTTGGATCTTCTATCCGCACCCGTATCAACCCTTTGGAGTCAAACATCTTGCCGTATTCTGCTTCCAGAAGCATGCCCCTGAGTGCATTGACCAGTCCAGTCTCGGTAAATCCAAGCTGCTGACCATAATCATTGATACGCAGTTTGAGCTCTTTGGGTCCTTCTTTTGCATTGATTGTGACATGCTGAGTGCCGTTGATATCCTTGATAGCTTTTTTGAGTCTGTTCAAGGCCGGCAGGAGTTTGGAGTCCGGCAGTCCCCCCAGTCCAATCTCCACATCATTTTTTACCATTCCTGCCTGCGGGACAAAAAGATCGAGATCATAAAAGATCGGCTTGCCGCTCTTGTCTTTCAGCGTTTTGAGTCTGGGCAAAATGTTCCTGGTCAGATCTTTGGCGATGACATGCGCATCTCTGCTGCGCAGCATATCGCTGTCATCGTATTCGAGTGACAAATAGGGGTTTATGTATTTGTCAAAGAAATTTTCGGGTTTGCGTTCGTGCAGATTGATAAATATATGAAACAGATGCTCTCCGGTATCTACCGACTGGTCGGGATTGAATTTCAGTCCTACTATCGACGTTACAGAAGAGATTTCGTTTTGCGAAATATTTTTCAGAAGAATTTTCTCGAGTTTTGTTACCTGTTTTTCGGTATCAAGCAGTCGACTGTCGGTATCAACACGTCCGGTAAAATAAATCTGGCTTCCGTCAAATGTCTGAAAAAGTTCGAATTTGGTTATCTTCATCATACCTAATGTGCCGGCGATTATGGCTCCCAGAAGCAAGAGCAGAGAGCTTTTTTTGTGCCTCAGCAAAAAGCCGAGTGTTTTGCCGTACATTGCATTCATTCCGTCCCAAAGTCTGCTTGGTTCATGATGATCTATCCTGTGGCCAAATGTAAAAAGTTCTTTGGCATGCAGAGGCAAAAAATAAAATGCTTCAAACAAGGAACTGAGCAGCAATACGGTGATCATGATCGGCAATATCTTGACAAACATCCCCATCTGTCCACTCATGATCAGCAGCGGCAAAAACGCAAACACCGTTGTCGCCGTTGCGGTCAGGACCGCGGGGAACATCTCGGCCGCGCCTTCGATGGCTGCTTCTTTGGGCGCTTTGCCCATCTCCATATGCCGGTAGATATTTTCGGCCACCACGATCGCTTCATCGACGATCATCCCCAGTGCGACCAACGCGCCGAGCATACTGAGGAGATTCATGCTGTAACCGAGCATCTCGGCAAAGATCAGTGCGATGAAAAAACTGGTCGGAATCCCCAGCCCCACGACCGTGGCGATGCGCCAGTTCATACTTAGAAACATCGCTCCAAACACGAGGATAAGTCCGAAGAATATATTGGTAGTTACGAGGTTGATACGGTTTCGTATCCAAACCGATGTATCGACATAGACCTGGAAATTGAGATCAGGATAGCGCTTTTTGAACTGTTCGAGATCTTTTTTGATCTGTTTGCTCAGAGCAATAGCATTGCCGTTTTTGGTTTTGGTGACATTGAGTGATATATTGGCTTTGCCGTTGAAGTGTGACAGTTCAGTCGGAGTGCTGAGACCGTATTCTACTTTGGCGACATCAGAGAGCTTTATATAGCGATCTCCTACATGCAGCACAGTCTCTCTCAATTGTCTGGCATTTTTGGCTCCGTTTGCCGTGGAGAGATAAACAAGCTGACCCTTGTGTTTGAACGTTCCGGCCGGAAATATGGAACTAAGCTCGCTTATGGCTTTGTAAAACAGAAGTTTGGGGATGTTGTAGGCTTCCAGTTTCTGTTCGTCGACAAGGATGCGTACTTCTTCGTCCGCGTCGCCTCTTATTTCTATGGCGTCAAGATCTTTTATCTGTGAGAGTTGCTGTTTCAGATCATCCGCCGCTTCAAGCAATCGACGTGTCGACTGATTGCCGGAGATGGCAATCAGCAGCAGCGGAAATTTGTAGATGGAGATTTTGGCCACGGGATCGTTCATGTCGGCGGGCAGATCGCGTCGGACAGTAGCAAGGACATCCTTGACATCACTGAGGACCAGCTGGTTGTCGCTGCCGGGTTTGATGTCGGCAAGGATCAAAAAACTGCCGTTTTGGATGGTACTGCGGAGGTTGTCAAGGTTGTCGACGGCTTTGAGCCCGTCTTCAAGCGATCGGACCGCCATTTTATCCAAAACATCGGCACTCGCACCCGGATAACCGCCTCGGATCATGATCTTGTCAAGTTCGGCCGGCGGGAAGATCTCCTTGGGGATACTCTGGTACGCGAAAAAAGACATCACCAGCAGCAGCACCAGAAAAATGTGGTTCAGCACCGGCCGGTCAAGCGCAAAATGGAGAAAAGTACGAATCATGCTATATTGGTGTCCCTTATTGTGTGGTTGTGTTTTCGGTCTCTTCGGTTGTCGGACCCTCTTCGATGGTAAAGATCGTATCGCTGATCTGACTTTTGTATTTCAGCTTTTCAACCCGCATATTCAGCAGCGTGTTTTCCTCTTTTAAGGCTGCCACTTCCTGCTCAAGCAGGTGAGCCTTACGGCTTTCAACATAGATACGGTTGCTCAGGTAGATTTTGATCAGAGCGAGGATCAGTACAATGGCCATGGCCGTAAGCACAATGGTCAGAATCCCGAAGGAAATGCCCTGCTCCTTCCCGTCTCTCATGATATTTCCTTGAAAACAAATGTCCGCAGTTTGGCACTCCGGCTGCGCGGATTGGTGCGGAGTTCTTCCGGACTTGCCGTGATGGGTTTGCGGGAGGGTATTGTACCCAAAGCGTGATCGTTACCACAAGTGCATCGCAGTGCGTGAGGATCACAGATGCATGATCGAGCCCATTTTTTGAAGCGTTGTTTCACCAGACGATCTTCAAGGGAATGGAAAGTGATCAGCGCGATCACTGCACCGGAAGGACGGAGATGTTCCAGCGCATCGAGGAGCCGTTCGATCTGTCCCAGTTCGTCGTTGACCTCGATCCGGATCGCCTGGAACATCAAGGTCGCCGGATGGATCTTGCCGTGTTTGCCGAGAACCGAGAGGGCCAGTTCACTGAGTCTCTGTGCGGTACGGATGGGCTGCTGTGAACGCTCGGCGATCACCGCATCCGCCAGCCTGTCCGCTTGACGGATCTCGCCGTACGTATGGAAACAGTGTCGCAGTTGTTCCCGGGAGTAGGTATTGACAACATCGTAAGCGCTCAAAGAAGCGCGGGTATCCATACGCATATCCAGCACATCACTGGCAAAGCCAAATCCCCGTTCGGCTTTGTCCAATTGCAAAGACGAGACGCCAAAATCGGCCAGCAGACCGACAAAAGCCTCTTGGTCCATTCCGGCGACGGTCGAAGCGAAATCGCCCCGGATCAAGGTGACACGCTCCCCAAAAGCCTTGAGGCGCTCTTCGGAAAAGCGCAGCGCCTCATCGTCCCGATCAATGCCGATGAGTGCGAGGCGGGGATGGCGGGAGAGGAGGGCATGGCTGTGCCCGGCATACCCTACGGTACAGTCAACCAGGGTACCGGAGTCGCGTGTGGAAAATGTCTGCAAAACCTCTTCGAGGAGAACGGGTACATGGGGTGCGGTCATCGTTTTTCTTTTTTGGTGGTATAATACCAAAAAACACCCAAAGGAACCACGATGATCGACCGCCACCTGATTGAGGAGATTCGACATGTCTCCCTTGCGATGTTCCGTAAAAACTTTTTTGGTGTCTACCACGGATCGATCTCGGCACGGGTGGATGAAGGTTCGTTTCTGATCAATACCAAAGAGGCGATCTTCGATGAGATCACCGAGGAGTCTCTGATCCGTCTTGAGCAGGAAAATCGGGATTATCGCTACAACATTGCCAGCATCGACGCACCGATCCACGAAGAGGTCTACCGACACATCCCCCATGCCAAATACATTGCCTACACCATGCCGCCGTACGCAACAGCGTACAGTCTGTCGCATGGGATGTTTACTCCCCGGGACTACTTTGGGGACAAGATCCTTGGCCAGATCGCTGTGTACGAACCCGGTCCCTTTGCGGACTGGTACGAACGTGCCCCGTATGCGATCGCAGAGTATTTCAAAACCCACGAAGGGCATGTGATGCTTGTCAAGGGGTACGGTGTTTTTGCCTACGACCGTGACTTGACAGATATGGCCAAAAAAATTGCCATTCTGGAGAACAGTACTCGTTTAATGATGCTCAATACGTGACAAGTGCTTAACCATTATTATGGTAATATGGTTCCATTCTTTTGACAAGAGGTGTAAACATGGAAGAGATAGAAAGCCGCTTTGAGATCATCCGAATAGCCGTGAATCTTGCCGATTATGAGACGATCGAAACCCAGATCCGCCATCTGCGCAACATCAGCACGGACAAACATCTGCATGAGATACTCCATGATCTGGAGAATCGGAATTTTCGCCAGGCGCTCTTTTTGATGCGCGATTATGCCGCATCGTTGCAGGACGATTTTTTCGCCCCCTCTCTCAGTGCGAAAGAGTCTGAGGATACGGTTCCTGTAGCCGGAAGCACGGATCGTCCCTCTGTCGAGACGGCCCAAGAGAGTCCGGCGGTCGAAAACGATCTTTTTTCGGCTGTGGAACTCTCTGCGGAGCAGATCCAGGAGGACGAACGGGTACTGGGGCTTGAGGAGATGCTGCAGATGACCAAAGAGCAGGCTCCCGCTCCGCGCACATACGATGAGCCCTCCAGCGACATCGCACAGCCGTCCGATGAGACATCGGCTCACAAGGCGGACGAAGTGGACGATCCGCTTTTTACCCTTGATCAGGAGATACCGGCAGCGGAAAGCGAGGATATTCCCCAGGGGGATTTGGTTGCGACGAGTACGTTTGTGCCGAAGGAAGTGCCGAATGCTCCGACAGAAGAGACAAGCGGCCCCTTGTTCGAAGGGGACGAAGCGCCGGAGGATGACTTTTTGTCTTTTGCGCCTGAGAAAACAGAAGAGACATCGCCCAGGGAGGCCCGGGAATACGAGATACCTACGGCTGTTGAGACGGTGACAGCCGATCGCACCCCTTCCGCATCGGAAGAAGCGGATCCTCTGGCGACTCTGGCGCTCGATGGCGACCGATCTCCCCACGACTCCGCCGTGCAGCCGACTTCGCAGGAGGACTCTGCCGAACGGGAAACGACCCCGGCCATACCGACGGACGAAACAGCACCTGCATCTGAAGCCGAACTAAAGGGGACGGATCTCCCTTCAACCTATGCGTGGGAACACGAAGCGGGCGAAGAGGAGGAGCTGTACGAGAAGTTTGCCTACATGGGGCAAAAATTTCGCAACATGCTCCATCAGTATCCCCAGCTCGAAGAGCGGGAAGAGGGGGTTACCGAAGAGGTGAATGCTTTTATTCAGATGGTCAGTACGCAGGATTATGCCGAATCCCAGGTCGAAGCGGCCATTCAGCGTTATCAGGAGCTCAAAGCCGAGGGAAAACGTGCCGAAGCCGCGCAGATGCTGATCGCTGCGGCGACCACCGAGTCCACTTTTGCGCAGTTTATGCTCGCGCGCGAACTTTTCAAAGGGGACGTTCTGGTGCAGAACTATCCCGAATCGTTTACGCAGATCAACCGTCTGGCGGAAGAGGATTATCCCGAGGCCATCTGTGATCTGGGACAGCTTTACGAATACGGAATCGGTATTGACAAAAACAAGCACCACGCACTTTTGCTCTATGAAGAGGCGGCTCAGATGGGCGTCGAGCGGGCAAAAAATCATTATGAACGCTTGAAAAACAGCAATCCCATCCAGTCAATCAAGTCGTTGACAGGTTCGCTTTTTGGCAAAAAAAGCCGTTAGCGGCGAAAAGGTTTTCCGCGAGAATTGGCCTGTACATATGTCTGCAATCTTGCTTTAACCGCAACTTGACTAAAATTAGCTACAAATTTTCGTTACGAAGGCGGATACAGCATGATTACATGGATGCAAAAACACAACAAATACCTGGTGTGGACCATTTGGGTGGCCACCATAGCGTTTATCGGTGCAGGGTTTGTCGGATGGGGGAGTTACAAGTACGGCTCAAAAGCGAGTGCGGTCGGCCAGGTGGGGGATATCGAAATCTCCAATGCCAAATTGAATCTGACCTATCAAAATCTGTACGAACGCTACAATGAAATCTACCAGGGTAAATTTGACGAAGCGCAGGCCAAGAAAATGGGCCTGGTCAAGCAGGCATTTGATTCGCTGGCTTCCGAAGCGCAACTGCTCAATCTCGCTGAGCAATACGGTATCGTAGTCAGCGACAAGGAGTTGGCCGACTACATCGCGGGGATGCGGGCGTTTCAAGAGAACGGCGTTTTCAACCAAACGGTTTACAATACCTATCTGCAGAATCGACGACTCAAGAGCAGCACCTTTGAGTCGATCCTGAAAGATGAACTGGTAGTGCAAAAGGTACTGGGGCTGTTGGAGTACCCCGCGGTCACCTTTGAAAACCGAACCATCGCCTCGGCTTTGAGTATTGAAGACAAAATCGGCTACAAAGTCCTCTCTCCCGATGCGATGGAGGTGGCTCTGACCGACGATGCGATCAAAAAGGCATGGGAGGCGGACAAGGAGCAATACCTCACTCCCCGGAGGTATGCGCTTGCACTGGTGTGGACCGATACCCGGTCGATCCCGGTCACGGATGAAGAGGTTCAGGCCTTTTACGACAAAAACAGTTTCAACTATGTTGCGGATGACGGCGCACAGCTTCCGCTTGACCAGGTGCGCGAGAGGGTGATCAAAGATCTGCGGATCAAAAAAGGGAAAAAACAGGCTCTGCTGGACTACATTGCGGTCAAAAAAGGGAAGAAAGAGCTGAACGAAACCAAAAAATTGCCGTTGAACGATCCGACGCTTTCCAAAGAGCTCTGGGAAACGATCGCCCAAAGCGACAGCGGAACCCTGCTAAAACCCAAAGCGGTCGGTACGCGCTATGCCACCGTAAAGGTTTTGCAGGTTGAAGAGCCCGCCCCCATGCCGTTCGCCGAGGCAAAAGATGCGGTCGCCCGGCAACTGAAGCGTGCCAAAGCGGTGGAGATGATGGAGCAAAAAGCCGAAGCGCTTTTGACGGATATTGACAAAGCAGAGCTAACAACCAGTGACTACCTCAGTTTGACAAAAAACGTTACACTCTTCCCTTTGAACCAGCAGGAGAGTTTACAATTTTTAGATAAACTCTTTACATCTTCAGGAAAAAAAGGTATCATTAGGTTGTCAAATCGTATGGTTGTTTACAAGATTGTCGATCAGCGGGTGAATACTGTCGATGAAAATCTTACCAAAAACGTCCAGAACGAAGCAGATCAAATCAAAAAGCGCGTGTTTGAAAATGCTCTGTTTAAGAAGCTGAGCGAACAGTATCCTGTCAAGGCGTATGCAAAAGGACTCTAATTTGAGCAAGACGATCTTAGCTGTCGATGTCGGTTCAACTAAGATAAGCGTGGTGATTGCGGAGATATCCGAGGACGGGAACCTTGAGGTGACCGGTCACGGATATGCCAAATCGCAGGGGGTCAAAAAAGGGATCATTACCAACATTGAGTTGGCATCGCGTGCGATCAAAAAGGCTTTGGCCGATGCACGCAGGATCGCCGGAAACAATATCTCCGTAGCAACGGTATCGATCTCCAACGCTTATGCCAAAAGCCTCAACTCCACCGGGATTGTCAACATCCCCCACAAGGACATCTCGCTCAAAGAGATCAACCGGGTGATGGAGACGGCACTTTACAATGCGAATATCCCCAATGAATACGAAGTGATCCATGTCCTTCCGTACAACTTCAAAGTCGATGATCAGGATTTTATCGAAGATCCGTACGGGATGAATGCCAGTCGGATGGAAGTGGATGTCAACATTATCCTGACGCAGAAGTCGAGCCTGGGCAACCTCACCAAAGCGGTTCGCTCCGCGGGTATCGACATCGAGTCGATCGTGCTCAACAGCTACGCTTCGGCCATCGCGACCATGAATGAGGACGAAAAGGAGCTGGGAGTTGCGGTGATCGATATGGGAGGGCAGACCAGCAATCTGATCATCCACACCGGCAATTCGATCCGCTACAACGATTTCATCCCGGTAGGGTCCAATCACATTACCAACGATCTCTCAATGGCATTGCACACCCCGTTGCAGGTAGCCGAGGATGTCAAGGTGCGTTACGGCAACCTGATTGAAAACAGCAATGAGATGATCGAACTTCCGGTGATCGGCGATGAGGAGAACCACAACACCATTTCGCTGGAGATCGTACACAGTGTCGTCTCGGCACGGGTGGA
>CAYSQV010000041.1:0-9382 GCA_964433295.1 uncultured Nitratifractor sp.
CTTGATGGCGTTGATTCCGTCAAACAGCCCGCTGTCAAGCTCCTCAAAGCGGATCCCCTCATCCAAAACACGCCCCATCATGGTCTCACCCATGACGCGGCTTTGTTCGTAGATCTCCTTTTCCATAAAGAACCGATAACCGTCTTTTTGCGCCAGAGCCTTGTCGGTAGTCAGCGGTTGGGTCGAAAAAGATTTTTGCGCTCCGGCATTGTAGAGATGGACCCGCCCGTCTCTGACATATCCGTAGTCGCCGTCCTCGAGGTAGTACACCTCTTTGGCCCGGCCGATAATCGGGGTATCGGAGGAGGAAAAATAGATCTCTTCCCCATCCAGCCCGATCAGCATCGGTGAGCCGTTTTTGGCAAAAAAGATCGCCTCCGGATCGGCTTCGGTCACCAGCAGAACGGCATAGGCTCCTTCGAGCCGTTCGATGGTACGGGTAAAGGCTTCGAACGGCTTGTGGGACTCATTGTGGTATTGCTCAAACAGGTGAACGATTGTTTCGGTATCGGTCTGACTCAAAAACGAAACGCCCTGGGCGAGCAGCTCTTTTTTGAGTGTTTGGTAGTTTTCGATGATGCCGTTGTGAACAACATAGGAGTAGGCACCCATGTGGGGATGGGCGTTGAGTTCGGTTGGTTTGCCGTGGGTGGCCCAGCGGGTGTGGCCGATGGCGGCTCCGAAGCCTTCGGAGTGAAAATCCCTGGTTTTTTCACGCAGATGGGTGAGTTTGCCGACAGCTTTGAATTGCCGGAGTTCTTTCCCCTCGATTACGGCGATCCCCGCCGAATCGTATCCGCGATATTCCAGATCCTGCAGCCCGTCAAGGAGGATCTCTTTTTTCTCTTTTTTGCCGAGATAGCCGACGATTCCGCACATGGTTTACTCCGTTAGTTCTGCGATAAGATTTTCTATATTATGGCAAAAATTCCCATTCTTTTCGATTAAGAACAGATCATTGACCTTCCCTTTGATGGTATGGATCTTGGTCGAGGCGATGTCGATGCCGTGTGCATCAAAACGGTGAATCACGTAGGCCAGCAGCCCTTTTTGATCGCGGGTACGCAGCCGCAGCGTGGCGTATTCGCGTGTGTGATTACAATCGATCCCAAAGGCATTCCGAGAGATTTCCGGACGGATGAACGATGCGGGGGTATCCCCCGCAAATGCTTCATGGATGAGTCCGTCGAGTCGGCTCATCTCTTCGGCCGGCAGCGGCTCGGCGAAGTCGATCTTGAAATACTTGAGGTCGTCAAACAGTTTGGTGATCTCCATGCCGACGATATTGAGCCGGGAGAGTTTGGAGAGGAGGTACCCCAGGCGGATCGTATGGCGGCGGATGATTTCGATGGTCAGCTGGGGGCAGTTGGTCAGGTGGGTATTGAGATCTTTTGTTGCGTAGGCGGCGGCTCCGATGGCAACGATGCGTGCAGTGCTGTGCCGGATAAAAAATGCATCCGAAGGGATTGCAAGGATCTTGCGCTGGATGGTGGGCGGAAGCGCCCGGAAGGTCTTGGCACGTTTGAGCGAAGCGATCTTTTTGAGGCGGCGGGCCGTCTCATCCAAAACTGCCTTGTTTTCCAAAACCGTAAGGGATTCGCGATAGAGTATGTGCACAAGGCGTGCGACAAACGGGCTCCAGGCTTCCGATCCCACCCCTTTCATGTCGGCATAGGTGAGCAGATAGATCATTCCCAGAAGTGTCGGGGTATTGAAGCGTGAGGCAAAACGCAAAATGGTTTTCTCACTGTAGAGATCTTCGCGCTGGGCGGTGGTGCTCATCAGCGTGTGGTAGAGGATCAGCTGCTCTCCCATGGCGATGTGCTCTTCGGGCAGTTCCAGTTTGGCGGCAAACACCCGAAACAGCGAGGCGCCTACCTGATGGTGATCGCGTTTGCGCCCTTTGCCCGCATCGTGAAGCAAAGTTACGATCTTGAGCAGGCGACGGTGCTCGGCGGAGAGTCGGGTGTAGAGCTCTTCGAGCAGGGGATCGTCTTTTGGGGCTTCAAGATGGCGCAGAGACTGCAGGGAATGGATATCGACCGCGTAGGAGTGGTACCCGTCAAATTTCGGCAGGTCGATCACCTTTTTCATCGGCGCAAGGAGAAAACCGAGCATGTCGATGCTGGAAAAAGTTGTCAATGTTGCATAGGAAAAAGGGTGATCAAAAATCGATCGGATCTGCCGATAAAGTTGGGGGGTAGGCCGTTCCGGGCGCTGGAGGTGAATGAGCTGGCGCAGGAGAACAGGGTGGGCGGTATAGGGGGCCCGGGCGTGCCGGTTGAGGTACGCGATCGCATCGCTCAGTCGCCGCAGTGTGTGATCGGGACGTACCATATCCCGGTAGAGATCGGGGACCCGTTCTCCTACCAGGGCCTCGAGCCATATTTTGCTGTAGAGGCGTATTTTTTTAAGGCTTCGGGTGACACGTCTGGCCAGCCGCATGTGCCCCCTGGGTGTCTGCCCGTATCCCAAAAGACGGGCCACACCGGGGATCGTTTCGAGGCGCAGGCGGTCTTCTTTTTTGCCGTTGACCAGGTGCAGGGCCGATCGGACACGAAAGAGATACTCCAGCGCGATGCGGAATTCCCGATAATCCTCCTCGTCAATGATCGAAGTGGGCAGATCGTGAATGCGGGGGACATCGTAGAGAAGTTTGCCGATCCAAAAGACCAGATTGGCATCCCGGAAACCGCCGACCCCCTCTTTGAGATTGGGCTCCATCGTCAGCCCGTAGCGCTGGTGGAGGCGGCGCAGTTCTTCGATCTTGGCACGGATAAAGGCGTCGGGCTCATCGTGCCGGATCAGGCGGAGCTGATTTTGGGTCTGCGTCCAGACAAACCGTGATCCGATAATAAAGCGTGATTCGAGCAGGGCGGTTTTGATCGTGATGTCGGTACGGGAGACCTCGAGCAGTTCCTCTACTTCGTGGACACGGTGCCCCAGCTTCAATCCGGTATCCCACAAAAGGTAGAGCATTCTTTCGATCAACTCCTGGGTGCGATAACCGGGAATTTCCCGGTAGACCAGCATCAGATCGACATCCGAATGGACACACAGCTGTTCACGACCGTAGCTCCCCAGGGCGATTAGCGCGATAGGGATCGCGTTGGCTGCAGGCGCATATTCCCCAAACATCTCCCGTACGGTGACCTTGTAGACCCATCCGAGGGTATGGTCGATCTTGCGGGTGTGCTTGACGAGGAAGTCCTTTCCTCCGCTTTGTTCAAAGGCCTGTTTGAGGGTCCGGTTGTAGTCCTGGAGGTCCGATTTGAGTGTTTGGGCGATCTGAAAATCGGGCGCATTCTCATGGAGCAACGTTTCGATACGCCTTTTTAAATCCTGCATGTTTCCACCGTCATTTCTCTGTCTAATTTCTAATTTCTAATTCAATCGCTATAATAGCGAAAAATTTCACAGGGTATACCATGGATCTGATCGAAAAAGTACAACGGGGGGATCGCCTCAACCGGGCCGAAGGGGAAGCGCTGTACGGATTGGACCTGATGACGCTGGGCACATTGGCCGATACCCTTCGACGGGACCGCCACGGCAACAAAGCCTATTTCAACATCAACCGCCACATCAATCCCACCAATATCTGTGCCGATGTGTGCAAATTCTGTGCCTATTCCGCCAGCCGAAAAAACCCTCATCAATATGTCATGACTCCCGCCGAGATCGCTCAGATCGCCCGGGAAGCCTGGGACAAAGGGGCCAAAGAGGTCCATATTGTCTCCGCCCACTATCCCGACGGGGGGCTGGAGTGGTATATGGATGCATTCCGTGCCGTACGCGCGGCCGTGCCCCAGATCCATATCAAAGCCATGACCGCCGCCGAAGTGGACTACATCCATCGCCGCGACGGCTACCGCTATGAGGAGGTGCTTGATGCGATGATCGATGCGGGGGTTGACAGCATGCCCGGCGGCGGGGCGGAAATTTTTGACGAGCAGATACGCGAATATCTCTGCAAAGGCAAAGTGCGTTCCGATCAATGGATCGACATTCACCGCAAATGGCACGAACGCGGTCACCAATCCAACGCTACGATGCTCTTTGGCCATGTCGAGACCCGCGCCCACCGGGTCGATCATATGTTGCGCCTGCGCGATCTCCAGGACGAGACCGGCGGATTCAACGCTTTTATCCCGCTGGTTTATCAGAAGGAGAACAATTTTTTGCGTGTGCGCGAATTTCCTACCGGTCAGGAGATTCTCAAGACCTATGCCGTCAGCCGGATTTTGCTTGATAATATCCCCCATATCAAGGCCTATTGGGCCTCAGCAACGATCGGACTGGCCCTGATTGCACAGGAATTTGGATGCGACGATCTGGACGGTACAATCGAAAAAGAATCGATCCAGTCTGCGGCGGGCGCTGCCAGTGCCCAGGGGATGGATCTGGAAACTTTTGTCGGACTGATCCGAAACGCCGGCTTCGTTCCCGTCGAACGTGACAGCCTTTATCATGAGATAAATAAGTTTTTCTAATTTGCTTTGAACTCCCATTTTGTGGTACTATATTGCACAATGTTTGGCCGCATTGACTGCATAAGGAGTTTACGATGCCCAACGACACTTTCACCCTGATTAACAATCGAGACAATTCCCGATATGAATACCCCATCCTGGAGGGGACGCGCGGTCCGGCCGTCGTGGACATCCGGTCGTTCTTCAAAGACACGGGGATGTTTACGTTTGATCCCGGCTTTACTTCGACAGCAAGTTGTGAATCGACCATTACGTTTATTGATGGAGGCAAAGGGGAGCTGCGCTATCGCGGTATCCCCATCGAAGAGCTTGCGACACGGCACAGCTACCTCGAGGCCTGCTATCTTTTGTTGAATGAGCGCCTTCCCGACGAGACAGAGCTTCGGGATTTTGACCTGGAGCTGCGTCACCGCGCTTTTTTGCACGAAGGACTGCAAAATCTTTTTCGGGCATTCCCAGACAATGCCCACCCCATGGCGACACTCAATGCGGCGGTCACGGCTCTGGCCTCGTTTTATGATACCCACCTGGAGATCAACAATGAGGCGGAATATCAGGAGATGGCACGCCGCATCATCGCCAAAATACCGACCATTGCGGCCTATGCGTATCGACATTCGCTGGGCATCCCGTTGATCTACCCCGACATCGACCTGAGTTATACTGAGAACTTTTTGACCATGATGCGCGCGTACCCCGGCGGCAAAATGCACCGGACACCCGATGGAGAAGCCAAGATCCGCGACGTGGAGGTGCGGGCACTCGATACGATCTTTACGCTGCATGCCGACCATGAGCAGAACGCTTCGACGACAGTCGTGAGGGGAGTCGCTTCGACGGGAGCGCATCCCTACGTGGCGATCTCTTCGGGGATTGCGGCATTGTGGGGTCGGGCGCATGGGGGCGCAAACGAATCGGTTATTGCGCAGTTGGAGATGATCGGCAGCGTTGAGAATGTCGAGACCTACATTGCCAAGGCAAAAGACCCGAACGATCCGTTCCGATTGATGGGCTTTGGGCATCGTGTCTACAAAAACTTCGATCCCCGCGCCCGCATTCTCAAAGGCTTGCAGGATGAGTTGCGCGAAGAGCTCGGGCTCAATACCGAACTGATGGCCATCGCACGCCGGATTGAGGAGATTGCACTTAATGACGAATACTTTATCTCTCGCAAACTCTATCCCAACATCGATTTTTACACCGGCGTGATCTTGACCGCACTCAAGATCCCCAAGTCCATGTTTACACCGATCTTTGTGATCGGCCGCACCGTCGGATGGGTGACCCAGTGGATCGAATTCAAAAAAGATCCTGCTTCCAAGATCGCCCGCCCCCGTCAGCTCTACACGGGTGCATAAGGCGATCCGTGATAGAATGCCGTCATTGACAGGAGGAGGCACATCCATGGTATTGATGATCGACAACTACGACAGCTTTACCTACAATATTGTTCAGTATTGCCGTGAACTGGGCGCCGATCTGAGCGTGGTACGCAACGACGAATTGAGTGTAGAGGAGATCCGCGCGCTCGCTCCGGAAAAAATTATCCTCTCTCCCGGTCCCTCTACGCCGGACGATGCCGGGGTAACCCTCGATCTGATCAGAGCCTTCTCCCGGGAAGAGGTCCCCATGATGGGGATCTGTCTGGGACATCAGAGTATCGCGCAGGTATTCGGTGGCGAAGTGATCCGGGCGAAAAACATGATGCATGGCAAGACGTCACAGGTGCAGATCGATCGTCCGACACCAATTTACAAAGGCCTCCCCCGAGAGTTTCGCGCGACGCGCTACCATTCTCTGACGGTCAACAGCGACAATCTTCCCGATGAACTGGAGGTGACCTCGCGGAGTATGGATGATGGCGAGATCATGTCGATCCAGGTCAAAAACAGACCGATCTACGGTGTTCAGTTTCATCCCGAATCGATCATGAGCGAATACGGCCACGAAATGCTGGACAATTTTCTCAAGCTCTAACAACAGACCTGTTTCCAAAATACACATTCCTCCCAAAGAGCCTCTGAATATTTTTCGCCAATGGATAAGTTAAATCCCCCAAAAGATACAATGCCGTAACTCACAAAATCAAAGGAGAACTCTATGGCGCAAAAAGCGATCAGAGAATACGATGGTAAAGCGATTTTCGCCCGCCATTGGAACGACTATTTTGACGGTTTCCATTATGGATTCAAGTCGGTATTGGTGACCAGCGGCGATGAATTGCGTGCCAAAGCTAAAGAGCACGGATTCGAGTGGCTCAATCAAGAACCCCTCGTTGCCAAGCCCGATATGCTGTTTGGCAAGCGGGGAAAGAACGATCTGGTTCTTTTTCGCGTCAACAAGCCCGGCGATGTCACTCTCGAAGATGCGGCCAAATGGATCGATGAGAAACAATCGCACGATGTAACACTGCTTTCCGGGCAGAACGGCCATCTGACCCACTTCATTGTTGAGCCGTTTACCCCGCACACCCAGGAACAGGAGTACTACATCTCCGCAACAACCGTCGGAGAAGATGATGTCCTCTATATGTCCGCCGAGGGGGGCATGGAGGTCGAAGAGGGGTGGGATGAAAAGGTCAAAGAGGTTCACATTCCCATCAACATGCCCGATACCGATATGCTCAAAATGGTCCACTCCCATATCCCTGCTGATATTCCGGCTGAGAACCGAGAAGCTTTTGCTTCGTTTGCCGTGCAGTTCTTCAAATTTTATCGCGATATGAATTTTGCCTACCTTGAGATCAATCCGATCGTCATGCTCGAGAGAGGCGAAATGGCCATCCTTGATCTGGTGGCCCGGCTGGATGATACGGCCGGATTTATGATGCGGGATCAGTGGGGCGATATTGAGTTCCCCACCCCTTTCGGGATGGAAGAGCAGTCTCCGGAAGAAAAGGCGATTGCCGACGCCGATGCCAAATCGGGCGCATCGCTCAAACTGACCATCCTCAATCCCATGGGGCGCATCTGGACGATGGTAGCCGGCGGCGGCGCCTCGGTGGTATATGCCGATACCATCGCCGACATGGCCGGTGTCGAGGATTTGGCCAACTATGGTGAATACTCGGGAGGTCCCACAACCGGCGAAACCAAGTTCTATGCGGAGACGATTTTTGATCTGATGACCCGCTACGAAGATCCTCGCGGCAAGGTACTGATCATTGGGGGTGCCATCGCCAATTTTACCGATGTAGCCAAAACCTTTACCGGGATCATTCAGGCTTTTGAGATCTACGCTGAGAAGCTCAAAGCGCACAATACCAAGATCTATGTCCGCCGAGGGGGGCCCAATTACGAAAAAGGACTCCAGGACATTCAGGCAGCTGCCGATCGTTTAGGACTTGACATTGAGGTGTACGGCCCAGAGACCCATGTGACCGATATTGTGCGTATGGCACTTGAGAAATAAGGGAGAGAGCAATGAGCAGATTATTTACCAAAGAGACCCAGGCGATTTTCTGGAATAACAACAAGACGGCCATCCAGCGCATGCTGGATTACGATTATACCATCGGGCGCGACAAACCTTCGGTTGCCGCGATTGTTGCCCCCACCAGCAACAACAAGTTCGAAAAGTTTTTTTACGGTCCGGATGAGATCATGATCCCTCTGTACAAGAGTACTGCCGACGCCAAGGCCGCGCAGCCACAGGCCGATGTGCTGTTGAACTTCGCTTCGTTCCGTACGGCGTACGATGTGACCATGGAAGCGTTGAAGATCGGCGGCTTCTCATCGATTATGATTACCGCAGAAGGGATCCCCGAGCGTCTGGCGCGAAAAATGAATCAGGCTGCCCGGGATGCCGGCGTGACCGTGATCGGCCCGGCCACTGTCGGTGCGATTGCTCCGGGAGCATTCAAGATCGCCAACATCGGCGGGACCATCGACAACATTATCAACTCCAAACTTCACCGAACCGGCAGCTGCGGACTGGTGACCCGTTCCGGCGGGCTCTTCAATGAGATGAGCAATATCATCGCTATCAATGCCGACGGTATCGCAGAGGGGGTTGCAATCGGCGGAGATCGTTTTGTCGGTTCGGTCTTTATCGACAACCTCCTACGGATGGAATCCAATCCCGATGTAAAATACATGATTCTCCTCGGAGAAGTCGGCGGCACCGAAGAGTACAAAGTGATTGAAGCCGTCAAATCCGGCAAAATCAAAAAACCGATCATTGCCTGGTGTATCGGTACGATTGCCAAACATTTCAGCAGCGGTGTTCAGTTTGGTCATGCCGGTGCATCGGCCAATGCCGAGCGTGAAACCGCCGAAGCCAAAAACAAAGCGATGGCTGAAGCCGGTATCTATGTCCCCGAATCGTTCAATGAATTGCCGGTCAAAATCGCAGAGGTGTATACCAAACTCAAAAACGAAGGGGTCATCAGCGAGATCAAGGAACCGACTCTGCGCACCATCCCAAAAACCCGCCGTCCCAAGCAGTTTATCTGCACCATCTCCGATGACCGAGGAGAAGAGGCGACCTACGCCGGTTTCCCTATCAGTTCCGTTGCAACACCCGATACGGGCAAAGGGATCGGGGATGTAATCTCACTCTTGTGGTTCAAAAAACAATACCCAAAATGGGCGACTGAATTTATAGAAACCGTGATGAAAACTGTTGCCGATCACGGTCCGGCAGTCAGTGGCGCACACAATGCCAAAGTGACTGCCCGTGCCGGCAAGTCGGTGGTTGAATCTCTGGTGACCGGGCTGCTGACCATTGGACCGCGTTTTGGCGGTGCGATCGACGGGGCAGCCAAGTACTTCAAATATGCGGATGACAACAACCTTACCCCGGCCGAGTTTCTTGCCTATATGAAAAAGCAGGGCGTGCCCATTCCAGGGATCGGTCACCGGATCAAATCGCTCAAAAACCCCGACCTG
>CAYSQV010000042.1:0-524 GCA_964433295.1 uncultured Nitratifractor sp.
CGGCGCAGATCATCTCCAGTTCCGCCAGACGGTTGTTGACCGCATCGTCCTCAAAATCCCCCTCCATGTAGAGCTTTTCTTTCTCTTTGAGGGCATCGTAGAGGCGGTGGTTGCCATACAAAACCGCGTCTTTGAGGGTAAAATCCTCAAACGCATATTGATCCTGCCCCAGCATGCCCAGTCGGGCTCCGGGCTGGATCTGCACTTCGCCGTCGGTTGGCTCCAACTGCCCGGCGAGGATCTTCATAAGGGTCGACTTGCCCGCTCCGTTGGCGCCGATGAGACCGTAGCGTTTGCCTTTGTCGAGGGTGATGGAAATCTTGTCGAACAGCACGCGCTTGCCATAGCGTTGCGTCAGATTGACGGTTGAGATCATGAGGGTGGTTCCTTGGTTTTTTTGCGTATTATAGCAGATACGGTGACAAAGTACTTTGAGCCCTCGTTGGGGCAACTTTTGGCATGAGATATCCGGCGCGCGTAGGATCGGAACGCGTCGGTCGGATGGCCGGGATGGTATGTGCAGC